>CAMPAP010000132.1 GCA_946631935.1 uncultured Lachnospiraceae bacterium
CTCAGAAGATTCAAAACAGGCACTCCTGCCAGGATGGATGGAAAGTCTATTGATTATTCAAAAATGGAAGAGCAAAAAGGTGATGAAGTTGTAGTTCCTTTTTCTTTTTCCACAGATCCTTCAACAGTTCAAAAACCACAGGTGTCATGTTATCTTACGCATACCAATAAAAACACTCATGATATCATCAGGGCAAATCTTGACAGGTCCCCTATTTATGCCGGGATCATTGAGGGTACCGGACCGAGGTATTGTCCTTCTATTGAAGATAAGGTTGTAAAATTTTCCGAAAAAGAATCTCATCAGGTTTTTATAGAACCGGAAGGTCTTTATACGGATGAGGTATATGTTGACGGAATGAGTTCATCGCTTCCCGAAGATGTACAGATCGCAATGTACAGAACGGTTCCCGGTCTTGAAAACTGCAGGATCGTCCGTAATGCATATGCCATTGAATATGACTGCATCAATGCAAAGAGCTTGTATCCTCAGCTTGAGTTTAAAAAGATAAAAGGACTTTTTGCCGGAGGCCAGTTTAACGGAAGCAGCGGATATGAAGAAGCTGCTGCCCAGGGATTTGTTGCAGGTGTAAATGCTGCAATGGAAATTCTGGGAAAAGAATTTCTTGTATTAAAAAGAAGTGAATCTTATATCGGTGTTCTCATCGATGACCTTGTGACCAAGGATAACCGCGAACCATACAGAATGATGACTTCCCGTGCCGAGTACAGACTTCTTTTAAGACAGGATAATGCGGATCTTAGATTGAGGAAGTATGGACACAGGATCGGTCTTGTATCCGATGAAGTATTTGAAAAAGTCTGCATAAAGGAAAAACAGATAGCATCCGAGATTGAAAGATTAAAAAATGTTTTTCTCGGTGCTTCATCAGATGTTTGCAGTTATCTTGATAGTATGGGTTCTGCCCCTCTTTCTACAGCAACTTCTCTTGCACAGCTGCTCTGCAGACCGGAACTTGATTATGATAAACTTGCTCCTCTTGATAAAGAAAGACAGCCTCTAAGAAGGGATGTTATTGAGCAGGTTGAGATAGAGATCAGATACGAAGGATATATTAAGAGACAGGAACGACAGGTAAAAGAACAGGAAAGACTTGAAGTAAAACTCATTCCTTCCGATATTGATTACGATGATGTACCATCTCTCAGGATAGAAGCCAGGCAGCATCTTAAAGAATTCAGACCTGTTTCCGTGGGCCAGGCATCCAGGATATCAGGTGTATCACCTGCGGATATATCGGTACTGCTTGTTTATCTTGAAAGATTTAAAAAATAGATCATTACCTACAGACCTTATAAATACAGACTGAGAAAGTTTTGTGTAAATAATTAAATGACACATGTGTCATAATTTTTCATGAATGATTACATCAGATTAATTGAATATTTGGATCAGTATAGCATCAGCGTATCAAATGAACAGATCGATTTGCTCGACGGATATTATAATATGTTGATCGAGACGAATAAGAGTCTTAATCTGACTGCCATTACAGAATTTGAAGATGTATTGGTAAAGCATTTTATTGATTCTGTTTCTATTATCAGAGATATTGATCTGAACGAAAAGATATCGGTAATTGATGTAGGTACCGGTGCAGGTTTTCCCGGTATGGTTTTAAAGATTATTTTTCCCTGTATAGATATTACCCTTTTTGATTCATTGCAAAAAAGACTTACCTTTTTGAATGGTGTTATAGATAACCTTGGATTGAATGGTATAAATACTTTTCACGGGAGAGCTGAAGAGGCAGGTCATCTTGAATCAATGAGAGAAAAGTATGATCTGTGTGTTTCACGTGCAGTGGCATCACTTCCTGTTTTATCCGAACTTTGTCTTCCCTTTGTAAAAGTTGGAGGAAGGTTTGTATCATATAAATCAGAAAAAGGTACGGAGGAATTAACAGAGGCCTCTCATGCACTTTCTGTTTTAGGAGCATCCGTAATAAAACAGGATGTGTTTAATCTTCCGGACAGTGATATGATAAGAAACCTTATACTCATATCTAAGGATTCATCCTGTCCTAAGGCATATC
This sequence comes from uncultured Lachnospiraceae bacterium, assembly GCA_946631935.1. Lineage (GTDB taxonomy): Bacteria > Bacillota > Clostridia > Lachnospirales > Lachnospiraceae > AC2028. Next base: position 2,057 of record CAMPAP010000132.1, read on the forward strand.
CGCGCAAACCCGGAACTCCGGCAAAGAAACCTTTGTGATTGATTTGAAGATATATACTATATCTTGTCTTTTTACTATTCTTTGAAATAGCCGATACTAAATATAAATGTTTCACGTGAAACATTTTCAAGATTTAGGGGTTTAATGTTTCACGTGAAACAATTAGTAGTGGTTTAGAAAAATTGTTTCACATTGTGAAAAATAGCAACCACTATATATAGATAATCAGTATCCGTGGAAAAAATACAATGGAAAAATCACTTTTACAAACTGAAAGATTATATTTAAGGCATTGGACAATAAATGACAAGAAACAGTTATTCAGTCTGGCAAAGGATCCAGAAATCGGAGACAAGTGCGGGTGGCCTGCACATAAAACCATTGAAGACAGTATCAATGTCATAACTACGGTTTTTACCGGTGAAGAGAATTATGCCATCTGCCTAAAAGGGAAAGATGATCCCATTGGATGTGTTGATCTGATGTTCAACAAAGATCCTTCCAACGAATGCGAGCTGGGATACTGGCTCGGAAGATCTTATTGGGGAAAAGGAATAATGCCGGAGGCAGCAGAGGAATTGATCCGTCACGGTTTCGAAGATCTGAATCTTTCCCGGATATGGTGTGCATATTACGAAGGAAACGAACAGTCAAAGAGAGTACAGGAGAAATTGGGATTTATTTATCAGGAAAAGAAGGAAAATGTGAAGGTTCCTCTCCTGGATGAATACAGAAATAATTATATTAATCTTCTGACCAGGGAAGACTGGAAAAAAATTCACGTGAAATAAAAGAGATGTCCGGGGGAAGATATGAAGATAGAACATATTGCCTTGTATGTTCGGGACCTGGAAAAGTCCCAGGAATTTTTCTGCAAGTATCTTAACGGAATATCGAATGATGGATATCAAAATTCCACAACAGGATTTCGCTCATATTTTATCAGTTTTAATGACGGATCCAGACTTGAACTTATGAACTCACCGGATATATCCGATGGTCCAAAGGAAGAAAAACGAACGGGTTATTCTCATATTGCTTTTTCTGTAGGAAGTAAAGAAGAAGTAGATGCTCTTACTGAAAAACTTTCCAAAGACGGATACAGGATATTAAGCGGTCCCAGAACAACAGGTGACGGATATTATGAAAGCTGTATTGTAGGAATAGAAGATAATATCATTGAGATTACCCAATAGTTTTCACGTGAAATGGAGTATTATTTGGAAAAATATCTTGCAGAGAATAACTTAATGTTTCTTTTAGCGGTTTTATGCCTGACCTTTATTATCCTGATGGTTATCAAATACCTGGTCACGGATTATAAGAGGAACAAAAGGTTTTATGATTATATTGAAGAAAACGGATATGATCCGGTAATAAATGAAGGGGATGATCCGTCTGAACCGGAATATGAGATTCATATTTTTGACAAATCCCGTAAGCCCGGAAATGATAAAATGGTGATACCCTATATTGCAAACCATCCGTATTATATAAATAACTGGGGAGTGATCTTTGCCATATTGACAGTTAAGGATCATAATAAGATCTTTCTTGTAGATAAAAACGGAGAGGGTATTACCTCTTATCCGATAGTCTGCGAAGGATCAGAAGACGGGATATCTGTAAAAGATGTCAGATATAAAAGAAGATCGACTGATCTGGTATTTTATCTGCTCCCACCCGGAAGGGATTTTTCAATAACCTTATAATAAAATAATTATTTCACGTGGAACATTTCGTGATATAATAAAACACATCTGTTATAATACTGCATGGATTAAAGATATGAATTTGTCAATCCGGCAGGAAGTATAAAAGTAGAAGGGGTAATTATGATCAATATTTTTGCAATTGCAAACCAAAAAGGCGGAGTCGGAAAGACCTGTACCACAGTAAACCTTGCGGCAAGTCTCGGTGAAATGGGAAGGAAAGTTCTTGTTGTGGATATGGACCCTCAGGGAAATTCATCCAGCAGCTTCGGTGTAAATAAGAACGAAGCAGAAAATACCATCTATGAAGTAATGCTTGAAGAGTGCACACTGGGTGAGGCTATAGTAAAAGATGTGGCAAAGAATGTTTCTCTTGTTCCTGCCAATGTTAATCTCGGAGCTGTTGAGATCGAGATGGCAGGCAAGGAAAAGGCAAACCTTACTCTAAGAAAAGAGCTTGATTTTGTCAAGGATGAGTATGATTACATTTTTATCGACTGTCCTCCCGCAATCAGTCTCATGACAGTTAACTCACTTGCGGCTGCAGGAGGTGTCATAGTTCCGGTTCAGTGTGAGTATCTTGCACTTGAAGGTCTCGGCCAGGTAATTGAGACCATCAATCTTGTCAGAAGCAGAATGAATCCCACACTTGATCTTACCGGAATATTATTTACAATGTACGATTCAAGAACCGTTCTTTCAAATGATGTTGTGGACAGCGTAAAAAATACCGTCAAGTATCATACTTTTGAATCAAAGATCCCCAGAAATGTAAGATTATCAGAGGCACCTTCTTTTGAGGTTCCCATCACAGTATATGATCCCAAGTGTTCCGGAGCAGAGGCTTACAGAAAACTTGCGGAAGAGCTTGATGAAATGATGAACAAACAGTGATCTTCACATGAAAGGATGAAACCGAAATGGCAAGAAAAGGACTTGGAAAAGGACTCGATGCACTGATACCTGTTACCGTGGATGATAATACTCCGAAAGAAAAGGCGCCTTCAGCAAAAACCGATGAGAAGCATGGTGACGGAAAGACCATTGTACCCATAACAAAAGTTGAGCCCAACAGAAAACAGCCCAGAAGAAAATTTGATGAGGATGCTCTTCAGGAACTTGCTGATTCCATCAAGGTTCACGGACTTATCAGCCCGATCCTTGTTCAGGACAGAGGAGATCATTTTGAGATAATAGCCGGTGAAAGAAGATGGAGAGCATCGAAGCTTGCCGGCCTCAAAGAAGTACCTGTTATTATAGGAGACTATGATGAAAAAGAAATTCTCGAGATTTCTCTTATTGAGAATCTTCAGAGAAAAGACCTGAATCCGATTGAAGAGGCAATGGGTTATAAGAGACTTGTTGAGGAATTTGACTTAACCCAGGACGAAATAGCAGAGGGCCTTTCCAAGAGCAGATCCGCAATAACCAATTCCATCAGACTTCTCAAGCTTTCAGATAAAGTGCAGGAAATGCTGGTTGATGAACTTATCACCGCAGGTCATGCAAGGGCGCTTCTTGCAATTGAAGATAATGAGAAGCAGGAAGAGGTTGCACAGAGGATCATTGATGAAAGACTTAATGTCCGTGATGTAGAAAAAATAGTAAATTCGCTGAAAAAACCTGCAAAACCCAAGCCTGTTACCGATGAGGCACTTAAGGTGTTCTATCACGATATGGAAGAGAGTCTTAAGATGGCTGTTGGGACCAAGGTATCTATTACCGGTAAGGGTAACGGTACCGGATCAGTTACTATTGAATTCTATAATAACGATGATCTTGACCGTATTGCCGCAAAATTAAGAAGCTGACACGGGTGTCATAATGTAAACACCCAAGAAAGCAAAAGATCAGAGTAAACCTGCCGTTTTAGCGGCATAACGGAGGCAAAGGTGCAGAGTAATATTTTAAATATGTTAGGGATCGGAGATATCGATCCTGCAATATGGGTGATAATATCGGTTCTTTCACTGATACTTATGATCATCCTGATGGTGATCTGTATAAAAAACAATAAAAAGATCAAGGCGCTTTCCGGAAGGATTGATGATCTCACATCCGGAAAAGGCGGAGAGAGTCTTGAGGAAGAACTGGACCAGATCATAGAAGATAACAGGAACCTTCTTAAAGAGAGTGCTAAAAATTCCAAAGATATCGAAGAGATATTTGACAGGCTCAGAAGCGTATATCAGAAGATGGGAATAGTCAGATATGATGCTTACGAGCAGCTCGGCGGGGAGATGAGCGCCGTCGTGGTTCTTCTTGATGAAGAAGACAACGGAGTTCTTATCAATAATGTTTACTCCACAGAGGGCGGATATGTTTACACCAGGGAAATAGAGAACGGCAAATGTAAACATGAACTGGGAGAAGAGGAAAAAGAAGCGCTTACAAAAGCATTAAATAAATAATTACTGAGAGGTAAGAAAATGATAGACATTAAGCTCATAAGAGAAAATCCGGATCTTGTAAAGGAAAATATCAAAAAGAAATTCCAGGATGAAAAATTATCCATGGTAGATGAAGTCTCATCGCTTGACGAACAGGTCAGAAAAGCCAAGCAGGAAGGGGATTCCTTAAGATCGAAGAGAAATACCATCTCCAAAGAGATCGGCGGTCTCATGGGCAGAATGAAGAAAGCCGAAAAGGACGGTGATACCGCAGAGGCTGAAAAACTTAAAGCTGAGGTGGAAGCAAAAAAAGCGGAAGTCGAGGCCGGAGCAAAGAGACTCGAAGAGCTTGAAAAAGAAGAGGAAGAGCTGGGTGAAAAGATCACAAAGATCATGATGGTCATTCCCAACATTATCGATGAGTCCGTACCTATCGGAAAAGATGACAGTGAGAATGTCGAAAACCAGAAATTCGGAGATCCCGTTGTTCCTTCTTTTGAAGTTCCTTATCATGCTGACATTCTTGAAAAAATAGGCGGCCTTGACAAGGAAGCTGCCGGAAGGACCAGCGGAAACGGATTCTACTATCTTGTGGGGGATGCGGCAAGACTCCATTCCGCAATGCTTTCTTTTGCCAGGGATTTTATGATCGATAAGGGATTTACCTATTGTATCCCTCCTTTTATGATCAGAAGCAGTGTCGTTAACGGAGTTATGAGCTTCAAGGAAATGGAAGCCATGATGTACAAGATCGAAGGAGAGGATCTTTATCTTATCGGAACCAGTGAGCATTCCATGATCGGAAGATTCCAGGGACAGGTCATTGACGAGAGCAAACTTCCTTTGCGCCTTACATCATATTCTCCCTGCTTCAGAAAAGAAGTGGGATCTCACGGAATCGAAGAGAGAGGCGTATACAGGGTTCACCAGTTTGAAAAACAGGAAATGGTAGTTCTCTGTAAACCTGAGGAATCCATGGACTGGTATAACAAAATGTGGCAGTTTACCGTAGATTTCTTCAGGGCACTTGATGTTCCCGTAAGAACCCTTGAGTGCTGCAGCGGAGATCTTGCGGATCTTAAGGTTAAGTCCTGTGATGTTGAAGCATGGAGCCCCAGACAGCAAAAATATTTTGAAGTCGGATCCTGTTCAACACTCGGTGATGCACAGGCAAGAAGACTCGGTATCCGTACAAAGGGAGAAAACGGAACCTATCTTGTACATACGCTTAACAATACCGTACTTGCTACACCCCGCGGACTTATCGCAGTGCTTGAAAACAATGTTAACGAGGACGGAAGCATAAATATCCCCAAGGCACTTCAGCCTTATATGGGCGGTAAGGAAAAGATCGAACCGAAAAGCTGATAATGCATAAATTTTTAAGAGCCATCGGCTTCAGTCAGGTGAAAAGAGAAGACGTCAAGGACCTGGTACTCCAGAGTGTCAAAAAAAATGACTCAAGGGGATATACCATGTCTCTTGATGATGTCATGCTTGCTGAATTTTCCAGGGATGTGGGAGAAAATATCGGAATAACCGCTGCCGGAACTTTCAGTGAGGATGATCTTTTCCATACGGATTATTATTATCCCTATCTGAGAGGAACGGGGGTAACATCAACCGAGGATGTTTCGGTTGAAAGACATGCCGAAAAAGATTCATATGCAGGGATCTGTGATGATGTAAGACTCGGAATGTCTCTGATCTTTTACGTTCAAAATAAGATACCGTATATTAATGCACAGGTTTCGGGAAGGCTTCCCATCAGGGGTACCACTCTTACCTTATCCGGTCTGTCCATAAAGGGAAAAATACTTCTTCCCGCACTGACCGATCCCAAAGAAAATGATGAGACATCCCGTATCCGTAAAGCAGAGCGCTATCGTCTGATGAAAAGTGCAAGAAACGGTAATGAAGATGCGATCGAAGAACTCACAATGCAGGATATGGATCTTTATACCGAGGTGTCGGGAAGAGTCCTTTGTGAGGATATCTACAGCATAGTATATACAAGCATCATGCCTTACGGTGTGGAATGCGACCAGTATAACATTCTCGGAGAGATAATAAAGGTTCGCAGGATAGTAAACAGAATAAGCCGTGAGCAGGTTTATATCCTGACACTTCAGGTAAATGATTTGACTTTTGATGTCGCCATTAATATAATGGATTTGCTCGGTGAACCTGCACCGGGGAGAAGATTTAAAGGGATCGTCTGGCTTCAGGGAAGGATCAATTATCCTTCGGATGATGAAGAGCCGGAAAATTAAAAAGAATATTGTTTACAGAGAATGATTCGATTAAATGAATCCATTCTTTTGTATAGTGTCCACGTAGCTCAGCAGGATAGAGCGACCGCCTCCTAAGCGGTAGGTCGGAGGTTCGAATCCTCTCGCGGACGCGATTTAGCCCCGGAATTTTTGTTAAAAACAACCAAATTCCGGGGCTTTTTTATACAATATAACGCGAAGTATTGTGCAATTTGCCAAAGTTAAAGCTATTAGTATTTTTAGAAGTGCTCGAGAAGCGATTAGCAAATCGCTAATTTGCTAATCGGTTTGAACAAGTACAAAATAACAGTTATATGCTACCGCTTTTTCCGCTCTGCTAATTTTGATTCATGGAGTATTATTCTTCTTCATGGATTGCTTTCTGATTCTGAGGAAGAAGACATAAAATTAGAGAACGAGTATAACAGCCTGCTAGAGGAAAACAAGAAAGTCTACAGGGATAAGAATTGGGAACGTGCCTTTGACCTGTCTTATGTTGATAATGACTGGGTTCACAGAGGGGATTCAATACAGGCCACATTCTGGGAACTGCGAAAAGAAGACATCCAAAAGGTATGGTTCTTCACTGCAGCAACTCCAAAACCGGATTATTTGAAAGAGAGCAATCATCATGAAGTGTGACGTATGTGGGAAAGAACCGGCACTGATTCATATAGAAGGCGTGGGAAATTTCTGCCTTGATTGCCATAATGAACGAATGGCTTCAATGTGCGGTCTGGATCATGACCCTTTCAAATACCCGCGGGACGTAGCCGTGACGGACAAAGATGGTGAATGGCATTATTTTCATCTGAGCCATATGTATTTTGGATCAATGATTCGCTGGCAGGCTGTTGAGCAGAGAGGCAGTTATGAGATTGTCGAGCGCGGCTCCGTAGAGGAGCCGGCTGCATTGCAGATCGCACGATTTCACAGAAAGATCGTTGATTCTGTATGGAACAGGACACTTTCAGTGACGGAAACAGCATGGGGAGAACAGATATCGCTGGAGGATCATGGGAATATTGATATTCATTATTCTTCTGATGACAATGGGGTATCTTTTGTGATCGATGGCAGACCCGTTTCACTTGAGGAACTCGGGAAAATGCTGGCATCGTATGAAGGCTGGACACTTCAGTACCAGATCCGTGAAAAAAGCGAGCCGATCGTCAAAGAGGAGGAAGAACTGGTGCCTGTCAGGAAATCGCAGGCTCCGGAAGCATTTCCCGAACAGAAAAACGATGAACAAAGCATCTAATCATATGACGATCAAACAGCTCCCTTACGGTGAGTCAGTGAAAAAATGGCTGGCGGAGCGGTACGGAGTGCCTCAGGCAAAGAAGATCTGGCATCAGACGAAGAAGAATTATCAGAACTATCTGAGTGATCTGCCGGATTACGGCGGGAGTAAAAACAGTCATGCCAAAGCCATTTACGGAGGGCTGCTGATATTTGCCCTGTATCCTGCCCTGCCGGATCAGCCACCGGTCTCCGAACTGCAGGATTTCGTAAGTGAGCTGTTTATGGGACCCTTTACAAAGCTGGGAAAGATCTTTGATCTGAACCGGTCTTTTGACATGTGGCTTATCGATAAGGTTTTCCGAAAATCCGGCAACAAAGACCGGAAGGATGCAGTGAAATATCCGGACGGGTTCATCAATGTCGATGTTCCCTATGACAGGAAACATCATGCTGCAAGATACAGCTTCACGCAGTGCCCGAACGCGGAATTTGCCAAAAAGCATGATCTTTTACATGTGCTTCCTCTGCTGTGTAACAGTGATTTCTTCGGGATCGGCGAGATACATGGACAGCTGATCCGCTGCGGGAACAGTGATGTATGTGATTACATGGTCGTCGGGAGCAATAATCCAATCGCCCAAAGATACGAAACGGTGACGGATGAGAGGGGCTTTCTGGTCAGCAGAAGGAGATATGAAAACAATCAGTAAGGCGGTGAGGTTGTGGCTAACGAAGGCGGTGAATGGATCATGAAGGGCCTCGACTGGGATGATCCCTATCGGATCCGTTCCCGGGCGTGAGCTTATAAATTGGATAAATGAAGTCGGCTTCCTTCCGCTTTTTGCCAATGAGGTATCGGGTTTTTCCGCGGAGGAGCATGTCTCTCCTCTTTTCTGGTGTGCCTTAGCATGCAGGCAAAAGGTCCAGTGGACCTTTTGATCGCTGACGGGCGATCCCGAACAGGATCCCTAGGAATGGCGCGAGATCATTCCTGCGACCGGCGAGGTGGCATACGGGAAGTTCTTTAACAACAAGACGGGCTTCATTTCCCGGGAATGGTTCCCGTACTTTGCAAATGCCCGACGGGACGGCTATGACTTCGATGCAGCATGGGATGACGAATTGGTCCAGCGCCGGTATAAGGCGATCATGGATATCTGCGAGGATGGAGGTATGCATCCGGGCTTCGAGCTGAAACCGGCAGCAGGATTTGGCAAAGAAGGATATAAGAACTTCGATGGCTGTATTACGCAGCTGCAGATGCAGACCTATCTCATCATCCGCAAATTTGAGCGGAGGCGGAACAAAC
>CAMPAP010000133.1 GCA_946631935.1 uncultured Lachnospiraceae bacterium
AAAATATCCGTCATCTTATCGATGTCTGTTTCAGTGATGATGAGGGGAGGAACGAATCTTACTATCTCAGCCCCTGCATTTATGAGGATCAGTCCGTTATCAAGAGCTGTGTTTATGATATCCTTAACGGGCTTGTCAAATACAAGTCCCTGCATGAGACCCATTCCCCTGCGCTCTTTGATGCAGGAAAACTCCGCAACAAACTCATCAAGTTTTTTCGTAAGATACTCTCCTGCTTTTGCGGCTTTTTTACAGATATCATCCCTTTCCATTATTTCGATGACCTTGGCTGCAGCCGCGCAGACAAGAGGGTTTCCGCCGTATGTGGTTCCGTGGTCCCCTGCAACAAGGGATGAACTGCCTACCTTTTCGGTCATTGAAAACGCACCGATGGGAACGCCGCACCCTAAGGCCTTGGCGCTTGTAAGGACATCGGGCTTAATTCCGTATTTCATAAAAGCGAAGGGATATCCGCATCTTCCCATTCCGCACTGGATCTCATCGAGGATCATCAGGATGTCTTTTTCGTCACAGATCTTCCTGATACCCTTGAGGAACTCCTCCGTTGCGGGTGTAAGTCCTCCCTCGCCCTGGACGGTCTCTAAAAGGATCGCACAGGTTTTGTCATTTACAAGGGTCTTGACGCTTTCAAGGTCGTTATAATCAGCGAATTTTATATTTCCTATTCCGGGCTCAAATGCCTCACGGTAGTGGGGATTTCCGGTTACGGAAAGTGCGCCCATGGTACGTCCGTGGAAGGAGTGGTTCATGGCGATTATCTCGTGGTCTGTTTTTCCGTCCTTTAAAAAGGCGTATTTTCTTGCGGTCTTAATGGCTCCTTCAATAGCCTCGGCACCGGAATTGGTAAAAAATACCCTGTCCATTCCGGAATATTTTTTAAATGCCCGTGCCGCCTCTATTGCCGGAACATTGTAGTAGTAGTTTGAAGTGTGGGTCAGCTTGTCTATCTGGCCTTTTAACGTATCGTTGTATTCTTTGTTGCCGTAGCCAAGGGCAAAAACAGCGATGCCCGCAACAAAGTCCAGGTACTCTTTTCCGTTAATGTCATAGAGATGAACGCCCTCTCCTTTATCAAGGACCACCCGGAACCTGTTATATGTATGGAGCAGGTCTTTTTCGGCCTGATCAATATATTCCTTCATTGAAATTTCAGTCATCTTTATTATCCTCATTCATGATCGCATCATCATCTGCAACGATGGCAGTACCGAATCCGTTTTTGGTAAAGATCTCAAGGAGCATGGAGTGTGGTACTCTGCCGTCAAGGATATGCACTCTGTTAACGCCGTTTTTGATGGCGCTTGTGCAATTGCCGAGCTTTGGAAGCATGCCCCCTCCGATCATTCCGGAATCGATCATTGCATCGGCCTCTGAAACCGAGAGTCTTCCGATGAAGGAGGACTTATCGTTGATGTCACGGTAGAGTCCCTCAACATCCGTAAGAAATACCAGCTTGTCCGCACCGAGAGCTGAAGCTATGGCACATGCCGCATCATCTGCATTGATGTTGTATGTATTGTATTCATCGTCTACGCCTATGGGTGAAACGATGGGAAGGAAATCATCATCAAGAAGATCATAAAGGATCTTGGGATTTACCTGCTTAACGTCTCCGACAAAGCCGATATCCTTGCCTCCGGAGAGTTTTTTTCTGACCTTCAAAAGTCCGCCGTCCTTACCGCTTATTCCGGCTGCGCATACGCCCAGCTCCTGTACCATGCTCACCAGTTTTTTATTGACTCTTCCGAGCACCATCTCGGCGATCTCCATGGTCTCTTCATCGGTGACGCGGAGTCCGTTGACAAATTCGGGCTCTTTTCCCACCTTGGCCACCCATCTGCTTATGTCCTTACCTCCGCCGTGAACCACAATGGGCTTGAATCCCACAAGTTTTAAAAGTGTGACGTCTTTGATGACGTTCTTTTGAAGCTCAGGGGATGCCATTGCACTTCCGCCGTATTTTACGACTATGATCTTGCGGTTGAATCTCTGGATGTATGCAAGGGCTTCAATGAGCACCTCGGCTTTTTTCATTGCAAGATCCATATCTTTGTTCTCAGACATAGCAAAATACCTCTTTCTAGGACCGTCCTGCGGCCGTTTATGTATTATTTTGAAAAGATCTTTTTACGCCACTTAGCTTCTGTAATCGGCATTTATTTTAACATAATCGTATGTCAGGTCGCAGCCCCAGGCAGTAGCTTCTTCCGTTCCTTCGTGCATGTCAACGAAAACGGTGACCTCTTCCTGTTCCATGATCTTTTTTGCAAGAGCTTCATCAAAATCAAGGGGCACGCCTTTTTTAAAGACTTCAAGCCTTCCGGCTGCGCTTTCAAAGAACAATTCTACATCATTTTGATCGAAAACGGAGCCTGAATAACCCATTGCGCAGAGGAATCTTCCGAAATTCGCATCGCAGCCGTAGATAGCCGCCTTGGAAAGGTTGGAGCCTACGATTGCTCTTGAAAGTGTCCTTGCGTCTTCTTTTGTCTTTGCATTTATAACCTTAGCCTCAAAAAGCTTGGTGGCTCCCTCTCCGTCGCCTGCCATGCGGCGTGCCAGAAATCTGCAGACCTCGAAAAGTGCCTCATAAAATGTGTCGTAGTCGGCGTTTTTTTCGGTGATCTCAGGATTTCCTGCAAGTCCGTCAGCCATGATAAGAAGTGTGTCATTTGTGGATGTGTCGCCATCAACGGTTATCATGTTAAAGGTGTCTTTTACGACATCGGAAAGTGCCTGCTGAAGGAGATTTTTATCTATCAGAAGGTCAGTGGTAAGAAAGCCCAGCATGGTGCACATATTGGGATGGATCATTCCTGATCCCTTGCTCATGCCTCCAAGGGTAACTTCCTTTCCTCCGATCTCAAAGGTAACTGCGATCTCCTTGTTTATGGTATCTGTGGTCATGATGGCCTTGGAAGCTTCGGTTCCCGCATCTTTTGTATCGGAAAGCTTTCCTGCCATGTCTTTTACACCTGCTGCCATTTTTTCAACGGGAAGCTGCATTCCGATAACACCGGTCGATGCAACAGCTATGGTATCTGCGGGTATCCCCATGGACTCTTCAAGGGCATCCGCGGTTTTCCTGCAGGCCTCAAAACCCTCTTCACCCGTGCAGGCATTTGCGATGCCGGAATTTACAATGACTGCCTGCATGGGTCTTCCGGACTTTACTATATCCATATCCCACTGAACGCATGCTGCCTTTACCACGTTACTGGTAAAGGTTCCCGCGCACCTGCAGGGTTCGTCCGATACGACCATTGCCATATCGGTCCTTCCTTTGTATTTTATTCCGGCTGCCGTCGATGCAGCCTTGAATCCTTTGGGAGATGTGACTCCGCCTTCTATTTTTTTCATATTCATTCCTCTGTGTGAAACGTGCGTACGATTCCGCCGTTTTTTATTTATTAAATGCGGTGATATTATCATCGTTTAATACGAAATCATAGTAGTTAAGGTCGTCTCTTTTGGTCCAGCCTATCTCGTTCCAGAAGGCATTTCCGATATCATTTTTCGTAAATGCGATGAGGCTTACTTTGTTGATCTTCTCTTTCCTGAGAGCCTTCATGCAGAAAACAACCATTTCCTTGCCGATGCCGTGTCTTCTGTAGTCCTCGCTTACGCATACGTGGTACAGACATCCTCTCCTTCCGTCATGTCCGCAGAGGATCCCTCCGATGATCCTGCCCTCTTCGTTAACCGCAACGGGAGAAAGTCCGGGGTTTCTTGCAAGGAAGATCTCAATGCCCTCCTTAGAGTCGTCGATGCTCCTTATGCCAAAACCGTGAATGGTCATCCACAAGGCTTTCAGACCATCGTAATCTTCATTTGTCATTGCACGTATCTTATACATTTTTATATCCTCAGAATAACGCGGCGGAACCGTCCCAGTATTTCAAAGGTCCAGGCCTTTGGCTTCGTCTTCGCCCATCACTATGTTCATGCACTGTACTGCGGCACCGGATGCACCTTTCCCCAGGTTGTCGAAGCGGCTGGCCACAACAATTCTTTCCTCGTTGCCTGTAACGAAGATCTCCATTCCGTCCCAGCCCGCACATGCGTCGCTGAAAAGTGCTCCTCCTGCCTCTGCGTCAGCTCCAAGGGGCATTACTTTGATGAACTTTTCGCCGACATAGTGCTTTGAAAATGCATTCCTTAAGGTCTCAGGCGTCTGCTTCCCTTTAAGAAGTCCCGCAAAAAGAGGAACCTGGACCATCATTCCGCTGTGGTAATTGGTAGTAAAGGGAAGGAATAAAGGCTCGCGTTCAATACCCGTTACAGCCTTCATCTCCTTTAAATGCTTGTGGGTCTGGCCCCATGCATACATACGCGCGGAGTCAAACTTCTTGTCTCTTCCCTCTTCTTCGTAGGATGCGATGAGCTTTTTTCCTCCTCCGCTGTAGCCGGACGCTGCAAAAACGGAAAGGGGATAATCTGCGGGAAGGATCCCTGCACTTACAAGGGGATAAACAAGTGAGATAAATCCGCTTGCATAGCACCCCGGAACCGCGATCCTTTTACCGTTTCTGATAGCCTGTCTGTGGAAAGATGAAAGCTCGGGAAAACCGTATGCCCAGCCTTCAAGTGTCCTGTGAGCGGTGGATGCATCTATTATGACCGTGTTGTCATTTTTAACATATGTAACGGCTTCTCTTGCAGCATCATCCGGAAGGCAGAGGAATGTGATATCGGATGCGTTTATGAATTTTGAGATCTCATCAGGATCCTTCCTCTTATCCTGATCTATCTTAAGAAGCTCAATATCGTCTCTTCCTTCAAGACGCTCGTGAATGCGCAGTCCGGTGGTGCCTTCGCTGCCGTCTATAAATACCTTTTTCATACGGAAAATCTCCTTAAAGCATAATCTTATAAATTATAGTCTATTTTGGCTTTAAAATCACTACAAACAGTGGCGCTTTTTTGTATTTTAATCACTTGATCCGGTTTTGTCTACAAAAAGTTTATTTTTATTCATTTTCACGTGAATATAATGCATATTTATGCAATAGTGAATGAATATTCAGTAAAAAAATATAATATTTATAAATTTTTTAGCAAAAAGCATTGATTTTAAAAATCCGGTGTTGTATATTCGCAAATGTGGGTTGAAAAATACATTTCCAAAAGGAGAAAATGATCATGAAAGAAAAGGTAATACTTGCTTATTCGGGAGGACTTGATACAACAGCTATCATCCCCTGGCTCAAGGAGAATTTTGATTACGAAGTCATCTGCGTATGCGTTGACTGCGGTCAGGAAGAGGAGCTTGACGGACTTGAGGAAAGAGCTAAAAGCTGCGGTGCTTCAAAGCTTTATATCGAGGATGTTACCGATGAATTCTGTGATAAATATATAGTTCCCTGCGTCCAGGCAGGTGCCGTTTACGAGAACAAGTACCTTCTCGGAACCTCAATGGCACGTCCCCTCATCGCAAAGAGACTTGTTGAGATCGCAAGAAAAGAAGGAGCAAGCGCAATCTGCCACGGCGCAACCGGTAAGGGCAATGACCAGATCCGTTTTGAACTCGGAATCAAGGCCCTTGCACCCGATCTTAAGATAATCGCTGCATGGAGAAACGAAAAGTGGACAATGGATTCACGTGAGTCCGAGATCAAGTACTGTGAAGAGCACGGCATCCATCTTCCCTTCAAGGCAGATTCTTCATACAGCCGCGACCGTAATATCTGGCACATCAGCCACGAGGGACTTGAGCTGGAAGATCCCGCAAACGAGCCCAACTACGATCACCTTCTTGTCCTTGGCGTGACTCCCGAGAAGGCTCCCGATAAGGCTACATATGTTACCATGACCTTCGAAAAGGGTGTTCCCACCTCCGTAAACGGAGAAAAGATGAAGGTTTCAGACATCATCAGAAAGCTCAACAAGCTCGGCGGAGAAAACGGAATCGGAATCGTTGACATTGTAGAAAACCGTGTCGTAGGCATGAAGAGCCGCGGTGTATACGAAACTCCCGGAGGAACCATCCTTATGGAGGCTCATAACCAGCTTGAGGAACTTATCCTTGACCGTGACACCTATGCAATGAAAAAGGAGATCGGCGGAAAGTTCGCAAGCCTTGTTTACGAAGGAAAGTGGTTCACCCCCTTACGTGAAGCTGAGCAGGCATTCATCGAGTCCACCCAGAAATATGTTACCGGCGAAGTTAAGTTCAAGCTCTACAAAGGAAACATCATCAAAGCAGGCGAGACCTCTCCTTACTCACTTTACAATGAATCCATAGCTTCCTTCACCACCGGAGATCTCTACGATCACCACGATGCGGAAGGATTCATCAATCTCTTCGGCCTTTCATCCAAGGTTCGTGCGATGAAGGAGCAGGAGGCAGGACTCGATCCCCTTGAGATGAACAAATAAGCAAAAAGCAGATGAAATAAAAAACAGACAGGTGTAAAATACATCTGTCTGTTTTTTATCAAAGGTTTTTATATGCATATAGCAGTTTGTGATGACAATTTTGCCGACAGGCATCAGATGGAAAGGCTACTTGGCAGGGAGTCTGACAAGGAAAACGACTCTTCGAGAATGTTCTACGTGGATTCATACGGAAGTCCCGAAGTAATGCTGACACACCCCAAGGCCTATGACCTGTTTTTCATTGACATATGCAGGACAAACGGGCTTGATACCAGACAGATTGTAAACAGCCTGAAAGAAAGCGGTGCCACTGCCCCCTTCGTCCT
The DNA here is from genome assembly GCA_946631935.1 of uncultured Lachnospiraceae bacterium. Taxonomy (GTDB): domain Bacteria; phylum Bacillota; class Clostridia; order Lachnospirales; family Lachnospiraceae; genus AC2028. The sequence goes on from CAMPAP010000133.1 coordinate 6,726, forward strand.
GTGCTGTTCGGATGTTAATTACCGTGAAATGGATTTTCCGGAGGATGTGCTTTTTCTGGACAAACCCGTAAAGCTCGATGAATTAAGGGCTGTTATAGCCCGGGCTAAAAAACAGAAGGAATCCGTTCCGGACACCATAGAGCTCAGGGAACTTATGGAGACCATATATGCAAATGTTTCGGACGTTGTCTATGCCAAAGAATCCGGCGAAGATACCATGGTGCATCTGACCGACGGAAGGGATCTGAGAAGCATCGGAAAGCTGTGGCTTTTCAAAAGGTCGTTAGAGGACAGGCATCCCGAATTCATCTACTCGGGTTCTAAGATGATGGTCAACTGCAATCATATAATAACAGTTGGTTTTATGGGCATTGCAAAGACCTCGGATGGCTTAACCATCCATCTTTCACCCTCTGCCGCAAAATACATAAAGGAAAACTCCGGGAAGGATAACGAGTGATCTCTTTAGCCGTCGACAGTTCAAAGGACTTCATGGGAAAGCTGCTTGCATCCGATGCTTTTGACTCTTTCCTGCTTCAGGAAGCCTCTATAATAACATCTGTATCTTATTCTGTTTCCGGCAGGATCCATCCGGATTTTTTCCCGGATGAAGATGAAAAAACCGAAGAAGAATTCATTCCCTGGAATCAGATAAGACCCAGGCTCTTCGAACTCATCAAGGGCAAGAACCCTCCTGTTTCCCTCAAGATGACCCTTTTGCTGGGCTCTGCGGCAGCTGCCTTACTTTTGCAAAAAGAAAGCCCTGAGGGGCATTCAGAGGCCTTCAGGGCTTTTGCGTTAAATATTCGTTTTGAAAACGGAAATGTTACTCTCATTTCCGGCACGTCTTATGATTCCTTCGTTCCCGACAAAAGTCTTGATATCATCTGGGACGAAACGGTAAAAAGATTTCTCACATCAAAAGGGATCGGATTCGAAGTCCGCTAAAACGTGCTTTTTTATTCATGCACGGCTTTCAATCCTGTGCGTTCTCTATCACACTTCGGCGATGATCTCTATCTCGCACAATACTCCCTTGGGAAGGTCCTTTACGGCAACGCAGCTTCTTGCAGGCTTGCCGGTAAAATATTTTCCGTACACTTCGTTAAATGCGCCGAAATCCGCAATGTCCGCAAGGAAGCAGGTGGTCTTTACAACCTTGTCATATGAGGTTCCGGCTGCCTTTAAGATCTCACCTATATTGGTGCATACGGTCTCGGTCTGCTCGGAAATGTTTTCTCCCTTTACGTTTCCGGTAGCAGGATCAAGTGCGATCTGTCCCGATGCAAAAAGAAGGTTTCCGGTAACGATGGCCTGTGAATAAGGGCCTATTGCAGCAGGTGCTTTGTCTGTTGAAATATATTTCATATTCTTATCTCCTGTTTTTGTCTGTTTCCGGGCGTTCGCGTGTCCGTTTCCCGGTGCGTTGTCTGCCTTTCGGCGTTTGCGTGTCCGATTTCTCAATTCTGTCCTGGTTCTTCTTCGTCAAAGGATGCGATGACGTAGTAACCGCTGTCTTTTTTTGTTATGGACTGCACTGTTCCCTCTTTTGACAAAAGCCTTTCCCTGAAGGGGATGTTGGGGCTCATGGCAAGGGACATGTCATCAGATACTCCGATGGTGTAGTAATAGTTACTGGGAAGTTCACCCTCCCATACAAGAACGGTCTGTCCCTCAGTAAGTATGCCGGGACGTTCCATTTTGAATTCCATGGTCCTCATCAGAGATTCTCCGTCATTATAAATCCCTTATTTCTGAGGCAGTCCTCCACTTCGTAAGGGCCTTCGGTATGGAAGACCATGATGGGCTTTCCGGACTGTCTGTTGAATGAAAGATAGAGGTAATCAACATTTATATTGCTCTCATCAAGTGCCTTTAAGAGCTTGTTGAGGTTTCCGACTTCATCGGTCACTTCAACGGCAAGGACGGGAGTGAGTCTGCAGTAATATCCTTCCTTTTCAAGGACCTGTGCTGCCTTCTCAGGCTCGGTGGTGACCATCCTGATGATGCCAAACTCCGCACTGTCATTGGTGACGGATCCGAGAATGTTGATGTTTCCTTCGGCAAGGACGCTGGTTATGTGCTCCATGGTGCCTTTTTTGTTTTCTGCGTAAACAGATACCTGATCTAACATTTTTTGCTCCTTATATCATGACCCTGCCGGGCTGTCCGGCCGGTTATTTCCGTTCATTCATAATCCGCAGACTCTTCTCTTTTTGCAGCTCTCAGTCTGCCCAGAACTGTCTGAAGCAGATATCCATGTCAACATCGCCCTTTATTCCCGCAACTCTTCCTGTTGCCGAATACTGGAGGATATCAATGTCGTAGGGATAAAAGAAATCGCTTGAGTAAGAAGCATACCACTTGGGAATATTCTCGAGTCTGGGAAGATCCACGTAAAGTATGCTCATTTCGGTATTGTAGTAAACATAGGGCTTGTAACCCGCATTTTCCACCACCTCACAGAACTTAAGGATAAGATCCGTTCTTTCGGAAGGTGTCAGGGCATCCATCCTGCCGCCGTCACCTGTAAATTCAACGTCTATAACAATGGGACAGGAAGATGTATAGGGCGAAAGCTTTTCGATGGTAGTCTGAGCTTCCTCTATGACTTCTTCTTCTGTTATCGCCTGTGAAAATACATACGCTCCCACATTGATCCCGGCCCCTGCGGCACCTGCGATATTGGCATCGAACTTCTCGTCATCAACGAGTTTTCCGGTTCCGTAACCTCTGAAAGCCGTTCTGATAATGGCAAATTCAACTCCGTCAGCCCTTACAAGGTTCCAGTCAATGTCCCCCTGGAACGAGGAAACATCAATGCCCTTATGGGACATGACCTCTCCGTCAACAACATATTCCATGACTCCGCCTTCATCCGTGCGGAGATTTGAAGGGTCGATATCAGAAGATTTAAGCTCTTTGTTAATATCCACAAAATGGAAGGTTCCGTGGCTTACGACTATGACCTTGTCAGGATAGAAAGGTCTGAGGCTTGAAATGGTGGAACCTGTCGCAACAAGGTTTTCCATAAGGGTGGTAAGAGTGGTTCTTTTGCCCTCTTCAACGCCTGAATCATACGCTTCGTTAACCCTCTGGTCAGCAGCAAGCCTTACAGCCTGGAGTTCTTCGTCAAGCTGGGCCTGGGTGTAGATGGGCTTATCCCCGGACTGTGCATTCTGATCGAATTTTGTAAAGAAAAGAAGGTATACAGCCGCAACCACTGCACCGATAACTGCAATGGTAAGCAAAACAATGACAAAGATCATGGCGGTAAATCCGCCGCCGCCTTTTTTGCTCCTGGATCTTTTTGATGAGCTTTTGTGTCTGTATGAGTCTCTTTCGTACTCTTCGGAGCTGTAGTCTTCAGTCTCCGGATCGTCGTATATATCGTAATCGTCGTAATCTTTTAAATTCATCCGTTTTCTCCGTTAAGCTGGTTCAATGCCTGGGTACTCATTGAAGCAATGTATGTATCGGGGAAATTGTCAATAACGTAGCTGTAAAGTTCCTTCGCCTTTTCCTTGTCTCCCGCGTTTTCATAAGAAACTGCGGCAAAATAGATGGCATCCGTATTATCGCTGTTGAAAAAGTATGCTTTTTCAAAAAGCAGTGAACTCTTTTCAAAATCGCCTGCATAGTATGCACTGTAAGCATCACCCGTAACACCCTCTGCAAGTTCCGCGCTGATGCCTGCATACAGCTGGTCATAAAGCTTGCGGGCATTTTCGGACATATCATCCGTTTTTACTTCGCGGCTCAGTTCAAAAAGCTCATCGCCTATAGCCTGGCGGTCCTCGCCTGCGATATACATGTCCGCGATCTTAAGGATCCTGTCTATATCGGCAAGAGTTCCGGCTTCACCTGTGTACTCACCAAGCTCTTCTTCAAGCCCGACTCTTGTGGAGTTCATCTCATCAAGATCACGCTGCAGCGAATCGTAATCTGCATTTTTCTTATCAAGATTAGCCTGGAGCGTTTCTATATTTTCCTTCACTTCATTACGGACCTGATTGATCTTGGTGGGAAGCACAAGAAAATACATGACGGCAAGACCCAGGATAAGTCCTATCAGTATATTGAACACGGTACCGAAGCTTCCGCTCCTTGGGTCTGCAACCTTAGAGGGCTGTATTATCACCTCGTTGCCGTCCACATATCTTATGGGTTCATCATCATTCTTGAAGGGACTTTTCCTGTCGGTGTCATCGGGATCAATGGTGCTTTGGATGTACTCCATGTACCTTAAGCTGATGGTATTTGTCTTATCGATGGACAGACATTTTGACAGTTCTCTTTCAGCCGCATCAAACTGTGACAGCTTGATATAGATAAGGGCAAGAAGCTGGTGTGCCCTGATATGTCTGGGGTTTTTGGTGACGCAGTTTTTCAGCCTTATTTTTGCAAGATCAAGATTTCCCTGCTGGCACAGCTTAAGCGCTCCGTTATAGTCTCCTATGGATTTCCTGAGCTCGTCAAAGCCTGTCTGGTCCTCCTGGATCATGCGGATATACTCGCTTGCCATGTTGCCCTCATCCACAAAATTGGAACTGATGACCCACTGGATGGAGGCATCTGCTATCTCGCCCATTTCATAATAGACAAGGCCCAGCAGATTGCGTGCGTCCATATTGTATTTGTAAAGGGAAAGGCTCTGCCTGAGGCTTTTTACCGCACCGGAAAGATCCCTGACATTTGCTTTTTCAAGGCCGTCATTGTACAGTTCGTTGGATCTGTAAACTATCTTTTTATAAAGGGACACATCCCTCTTACAATTGGTGCAGAAGGATACCTCTGAGAGTTCTACCCCGCAGTTAAAACATTTCATATCTCACAATACTCAAATCAAAAACGTCTGCCGGGACGCATATCCCTTGTCTGAAGGCCGCCCTGAACCTGCTTTAAGCCTTCCATGACATCCCAGCCCATCTTCACATAAAGATCCACAGCATCGGATTTTGCACTGTCCACACCCGCCTGGACTTCGTCAATCTCGGTGCTTGGATAGAATTTTTTAAGTTCTTCATCAAAATCAATCATTTCATCACCCGGCCTTCCGGCCAAAAAGCGCCCAAAAATCCACTTTTGGCGCATACATAATTATTATAAAATTTCACCTGTTAAAAATCAATTACCGAGAGATGCAAGTCTTTCCTCCACCTGAGCCATCATCTGTCTGTATTTTTCCTGCTTTGCCTTCTCTTCATCGATCTTTGCCTGAGGCGCCTTGGAAAGGAACTTTTCGTTGGTGAGCATGCTCCCGGAACGCTTAAGTTCTCCCTCAAGACGGGCTTTTTCCTTGGAAAGACGCTCTTTTTCAGCTGCAATGTCCACAAGCTCCGCAAAAGGAATATAGAGAGTCGCACCTGCAATGACCACGGAAACCGCATCGTCCGCGATACCCGACTTGTCTGTCTGAGTCTTTACATCCGATGCATATGAAAGGGATGCAAAGAAAAGTCTGCCCTCTTCAAATACCTTAAGGATGTCCTTATCCTCGGAAACCACGAATACTTCAGCCTTCTTGGAAGGCGCAACGTTCATCTCGGAACGGATATTTCTGATACCCTTTACAGCGGTCTTTATTATCTCAACCGCGTTTTCCTCTTCGGGGAATGCGCGGTCTTTTGTGAATTCGGGCCAACTGCTTACCATGATGGACTCTTCCTCATCCTGGATCGTACAGAAGATCTCCTCTGTTATAAAAGGCATATAAGGGTGAAGGAGCTTGAGCGCATCGATAAGAACGGTCTTAAGGGTCCAAAGGGCCGCATTTTGTCCCTTCTCGTCATCAGTTGCATAGAGTCTGGGTTTTACCATCTCGATATACCAGTCGCAGAACTCTTCCCAAAGGAAATCGTAAACCTTCTGAACCGCGATACCAAGCTCGAAACGGTCCATATTGTCGGTCATATCTTTTACAAGCGTGTTGAGTCTTGAGATGATCCACTTGTCTACGGGAAGAAGGTCGCTTGTTTCCGGCTTTGAGATGCCTTTTCCGTTCTTTTGGACGAACTGGTCCTCGTTCATCATTATGAATCTCGACGCATTCCAGATCTTGTTTGCAAAGTTCCTGCTGTTTTCGACACGTTCATAGTAGAAACGCATGTCGTTTCCGGGTGCGTTTCCGGTGATGAGCGTAAGTCTTAATGCATCAGCTCCGTACTGGTCGATGATCTCGAGAGGATCGATACCGTTTCCGAGAGACTTACTCATTTTTCTTCCCTGTGAGTCTCTTACAAGTCCGTGGAACAATACGGTCTTAAAAGGCTTTTCTCCCATATGCTCATATCCGGAGAAGATCATCCTGATTACCCAGAAGAAAATAATGTCATATCCGGTAACAAGAACGTCCGTGGGATAGAAGTATTTAAGATCCTCGGTCTGTTCGGGCCATCCGAGGGTCTCAAAGGGCCAAAGAGCCGATGAGAACCAGGTATCAAGTGTATCGGGATCCTGCTTCATGTGCTCGCATCCGCACTTGGGACATTTTGCGGGTGCATTGAGATCCACAACCATCTCACCGCATTTTTCGCAGGTATATGCGGGGATCCTGTGCCCCCACCAGAGCTGTCTTGAGATACACCAGTCA
>CAMPAP010000134.1 GCA_946631935.1 uncultured Lachnospiraceae bacterium
ACAATCGCCGTATTGTTCTACTCTCTGTTCAATGCGAACGGAACTTTCATGCTCCTTTTCAAGAAATGGGGCTGGTTCCCTCAGAATTTCGAGATGTTTAACAAAGGATGGGGAACTCTCTTACTTATCGCTTTCATCCAGTTCTGGATGTGGTACGGCAATACCATGATCGTGCTTTGTGCAGGTATTCTTGGTATAAGCCCTTCGCTTTATGAAGCGGCAATGGTTGACGGTGCTAACTCAAGAACCACCTTCTTCAAGATCACACTGCCTCTTCTTAAGCCCATTTTGCAGTTCACTCTGGTAACCTCCGCTATCGGTGGTCTCCAGATGTACGATATCCCTCAGCTCTTAAATGCCGGCGATCCCATCGTCAAGGTAGGGGGAATGGATGTAAAATCAACCACAACGGTCATCATGCTCATCAAGAAGTACGTTTCACCCGGAACTACTCAGAACATGGGACGTGCTGCGGCATACTCCGTTGTGCTCTTTATAGTAACTCTTTGCATAAGCCTTATTTTCTACAGATTAACGGCTTCTGACAGCAGTGAAAGGTAAGGTGGATAATATGCAGGATAAAGAAATCAAAGGCTTTAGCGGCACAAAACTTTTCAGAAATATTGTTTGTATATTCCTTTGCTTTATTTCAATCTTCCCCTTCTATATCCTTATTGTGAACTCAACACTCGCATCACAGGATATCGTCGGCGGAATCAAGCTCTTGCCCGGCAATCAGCTTTTTGTAAACTTCAGGAATCTGCTTAGCGGCGGTGCGAAGACTAATAATGTTAATGTGCTTCAGGCAATGCTGAACTCACTTATCATTACAATTCCCGCAACCATCCTTCAGATCTATTTCGGATCTCTTACAGCTTATGCGGTAACGGTTTACAACTTCAAGCTTCGTAATTTTGTCTGGGGATTTATTTATGCGATCATGATGATCCCTACACAGATCTCCATCGTAGGTTTTATCAAGATAACTCAGATAACACATATCTACGGATCATTCCTTGCAATGATCATTCCCGCTGTTGCGGCTCCCACAACTGTTTACTTCATGAAGCAGTATATGGAGACCGGTCTTTCGGTAGAGATAGTTGAAGCTGCAAGAATCGATGGCTCAAGAGAGTTCAAGACATTTAACAGCATCGTACTTCCTCTTCTTAAGCCCGCAATGGCAACACAGGCGATCTTCGGATTCGTTGCATCATGGAACAACCTCTATACACCTTCCATCATCCTTGCAACACAGCCTACAAAGAAGACAATGCCTATGTACGTTGAAGCCCTTAAGGCTAACGACAAGGAAAGAGACTGGGGTCTTATCTATGCAGGACTTTTCGCAACGGTTCTTCCCCTTCTCGTAATGTACTTCACTCTTTCAAAATACATCGTCGGTGGCGTAGCGCTCGGTGGTGTTAAGGAATAATAATCTTTTGGGGTAAAAGATATATGAGGGGTGTCCGCAGGGTCGGACACCCCATTTTTATGAAAAGAATCAGGGAATAGAAAATGCCGGGAATCGATCACAGAAACAGGGAAAATATAGAAAACAGCAAGTTCTCGCAGTCAGGCCTCAGAAAAGGTCTGGATGCCTTTGGAAACATGTTTGCTATCAATGTACTGTTTGTTATTACTTCCCTGCCTATATTTACCATAGGAGCGTCTCTTACTGCAGCATACTCCATGTCGATGAGACTTCAGGATGATAAGGAAGAAACGGTTCTTGCGGGATATATCAGCGAATTCAAAAGGAATTTTAAACAGGCAACCCTTACCTTTTTCCTGGTCCTTTTAGCTGCTGCGATAATGACTGCAGAGGTACTTCTTGTAAGGACGCAGGAGAGAGGATCTCTCATGGCACAGTTTTATACTGTCGTTCTTATTTTTGAAAGCATTGGAATGGCTTTGGTGCTTCCTTTTCTCTTCCCGCTTATCGCTGCATATGAAAATACATTCTGGAATACCATAAGGAATGCATTTTACATGTCTGTGGGATATACCTGGAGTGCGGTGAAGATAATAGTGGCATGGGCTGCACCTGTGATAATCTGCCTGGTCTATCCTGTGATATTCATCACAATATGGTATCTCTGGCTTTTGCTGATCTTCGGGGCTGTGATCTGGGGAACTTCACACACTGTAAGATCGGTGCTCAGAAAAAACAACAAAGCACTTGAGAATAAAAAAGAGGAAAACTCAGGCAAATCTGACGGATCGGAGAAAACCGTAAAAGATGATGCTGAAGATATTCAGTCAGCTAAATAATTTCCGGTTCCGTAAATGCCTATCTTAAAAAGAATGAATCTCATCGGTTTTTCTTTTTTAAGAAGATACAGAAGGTGTTTTCCGGTATCAAGAACAGCCTGCCTTTCATTCTCGTCAGGCTCCGAATCGTTATATAGAAACAGATTTAAAGAATCGATAAAATCATCTGAAAGGATCCCGTCAGGGAGCCTTTTTTTGTATTCGGAAACAGTCTCGCAGGAAGCTATGGGATGTCCGGAAAGCTTAAGGATCAGGAGTATCTGCCTGCAATGCAGAATGTATTTTTCACGCAAGCTTTTTTTGCTAAATGATACCGCCTGAACAAGCCGGTATATAACGAACATCAAAACCGTAATGGAGAGGATGACTGCGCACGGAATGATCAAAAGTCCCGGATCAAATTGAATATGCTCTTTTTCATCATCGGGATCTTCTGATCCGGTGCTTTCGGCTGCTTCTTCAGAGGCGATGTTTTCATAATGGGAATAACTGTCTGTTGCGGACTCGTCGGAAGATGTACGCCAATATGACCTTACATTAAATCCCGGAGTCGGGTCATATGTGATCCACCCTGCCCCGTCAAAGTATACTTCAGCCCATGCGTGAGCCATGGAACTGGTAACGGTAACGCAGCCGCCTTCCTTCACGGGAACGAGATATCCCTGAACATATCTTGCGGGGATTCCCTCACTTCTTGCAAGAAGGACAAATGCCGTTGCAAAATGTGAGCAATAACCGCATTTTGATTCAAGAAGGAAATAGTCCAGGAAGGATGTCTGATCCGTAACGTGATCCGGAAGATCTCCCGGCGTTTCTGTGTATGGGAATGAATTCAGAAATGCGGACAGAGCGTCAAGCTTTTCGACATCATTTGAGCATCCGTCAAAAATGCTGTCCAAAATAGCCCTTGTGCCGGGGGAGAGAACAGGTTCTTTTGCGTAAAGACCATGGATTTTTCCGGAATATTCCACGTATGCTTTGTAGGAAATATCGGAATCATCTCCGGAAAACGAGCTTTCCTCCGGAAAAGGCGCAGACGCCAGGTATTCCTTGAATGCAATATTGTCAGAGTTCAGGGAATAGAAATAGATTTCCGGGGCGCCGGATGAGCTGCTGTTTATAATGTCGGTTTTAAGCGGAGAAAAAACAATACTTTTGTCAGCATATATGGTTTTTATGGTAAAATGTGACCTTTTGATCAGATCGTAGGGCTTGCCTGTATAGGAACCGACAGAAGATATAAGGGAATATGTGTCAGCGACAGATTCATTATCAGGAACAGTAAAGGTGTTTTCCCAGTTTCTTCCGGTAAATGTATCGAAGCTTTTACCTCTGAGGCGGAGCTGTCTTGTGCCGAAGGATATATTTTCAAGTTCCATGACCTCGGTATCATACGAAGACAGGTTCCCGCGTATATCGCCGGATTCGGAGAAGCCTATCAGTGTAACGGAAGGATCAAAAATATATTTTTCGGATAATTCCCGGCGGATATTGTCTATGGCGTTGCTGACATCCGAATAGATCTTACGTACAAAATGCCAGTCATAAGGGTCATCAGATACCGGAGAAACAGCCACAAAGATCATGGTGGCAAGAAGGAACGGAAATATAAAAACAAGATGATCTGTGGAACCGGATCCTTTTCTGTGCCACCCCAGCTGAACTTCTTCAATGACGGTTACCAGAATAAAGAAAAGAGAAGACAATACGAATAATTTTGTTATTGGGACATTAACAAAAAACAAAAGAACCTGGTAAACCGCGGATCCGCAGGCTATGGATATCCTGACGGCTCTGATCCTTAAGGAAAGTTCACCGACAATAAGAGCGGCTGCGGAGGCACCTGTGATAAGGGCTGTCACAGTAAGTATCTTGTCATTAAGTTCAAGTATCCCCTGCCTGAATAATATAAAAAATATCAGGAAAAGAGACAGAAGTATTCCGGAAAGGATCAGCCTCACAGTGGTCCCTGATTCCTTTATGGCAAGAAAAACAAAAGTAAGCATAAAAATGGGGATCAGCAGTAATATCCCGCCGGATTCCAAGGCGCCGGACAGGGTAAGGACGGAATAAAGTCCTGCTGAGATGATCCATATGAAAATGAGCTGATGCATGTTTTTGGTCATCTGAACACCTCACATGGTTTGTCATTATAACCGATCATTTTCACGTTTTCATTTCCGAAAACCGACAAATGCTTATCAGGTTCTTCCGTTACCATAAGAAGAACGGGAGAAGATGAATACTTTGAAAGAATATCCGAGAGCATGCCGGCTCCGGGAGTCCATTTATGAAGTACAAGTATATGGGACGAAGCCGAAAGGATATCCCTGTTTTCTGAGCATTCCCTGTATAATCGGTCATTTTCTTTGGAGTTTCTGAAAGAAAAAGCGGAAAGAGCCCGGTATGAATCCAGAAAACCGGAAATATCACCGAAATCATATTTCGTTATTTTTTCTTTATATGAAAATACGTTTACACGGATGCCTTTTGAAGAATAATAGTATGCCAGGGCAATGACCGTTTCGAGGATCTTGTTTTCAAGCGGAAGATATAAAGCAGGGTCATCATCGTATCTTACCGGGTCCATGATGATGCAGACCGAACTTGAATTTTCTCCGGAAAAAGTCCTGACCGAAGGCTTTCCGCTGCGTGCCGTGGCTTTCCAGTTGATCAGACGGATGTCGTCTCCGGGGACGTAATCCCTTACGGGAATGTCCGGAACCTGCATGGCTTTCTGGTTTGATCCTGATGCTTTCAGGGTTTCGTCAATGTCCGGGTTTTCGATGATATCTATTCGCGGCATGACGGTTGCTTTCAGCGTTTCTTTGTTTCTGAAGGTCAGGGAAAAGAGTCTCAGATAGTCGGTTATGGTGACACTTTTTATGCCGACTTCATATTCTCCCCTGTATTTACAGACAAGGACTGTTTCTTTTTTTATTCCGGAACGGGGAAAAAGCTCGTATTCGGTGTTTTCATCCAGGTCATAGATCTCGGAAAAATCGGAAAAGAAATGGACCCTGATCCCTGCATGGGAAAAGAGATCTTCATTCTGCAGCGTAAAATAAAAAGGCGTTGCGTTACCGGCGGTCACAGACCTTGTTCCGATCTCCTGATAAATCCTGAATCTGGAATAGACTATAAAAGTATAGATAAGAGAAACAAGCGGAACGAAAACGGTAAAAAAGAAAAAACCGTAGGCTGCCGGTCCGCCTTTAAAGGAGATCACAATAAGTGAAATGATAAAAAGAAGCAGTGCAATGATCCTGTTAATTCGCATATCAAACCATGGGAACCTTTGCTTTTAACACATTGGAATAGATCACCGAATCAAGGTCTTCATCATTCATTTTTGCTTCGTGGGTAAGAGAGATTCTGTGATGAAGGCAGTCAACGGCGACGGCTTTTATATCATCGGGTATACAAAAAGTTCTGCCGGACAGATAAGCTTTTGCCATAGCTGCCCTGACAAGCATTATCATGGCTCTGGGGCTTGCACCCATATTAAAGCGGGATTCCTGTCTTGTAAGAGATATGATATCCTCCGCATACCTGAGGACATTGTCCTTGATCACGATTTCCCGGACATCCGAGATGGCTTTTTCAAGATTTTTACGGTCAATGGTCTGCTCTATCTTATCCGGGACTTTTCCGTTCAGATTATTTCTTGTAAGAAGCATTTCATCTTCCGGAGAAGGATAGCCGAGGGATATCTTCATCATAAAACGGTCAAGCTGTGCTTCCGGAAGGGGATATGTTCCGATAAATTCAACCGGGTTTTGTGTTGCGATGATCATGAAAGGTTCAGGCATTTCATAAACCTTATCGTCAACGGTAACCTTTTTTTCCGCCATTACTTCAAGAAGCGCTGACTGGGTCTTTGGGGAGGTCCTGTTGATCTCATCCGCAAGGATGATATTGTGGACGACAGCACCTTTTCTGTAGCTGAATTCTCCTGTTTTCATGTTAAGGACGGACAGACCGGTGACGTCCGTCGGAAGAGTATCGGGAGTAAACTGTATCCTTCCAAAATCAAGTCCCAAAGATGCCGCAAGAGTCTTGACCAGAGTTGTTTTTCCAACTCCGGGAATATCCTCTATGAGAACATGCCCCTGAGCAAGAAGGCAAATCAGAATCTTTTCCACGGCATCGCTGTTTCCGATGAAGTATTCGTTAATGGAATCTTTGAGTTTTTTGATCATTGCGTCCCCTCGTTTTGCAATTTTTAATAAAAAGGTCAATATGATTATATCATTAATACAGGCAGTTGTAGGAACAGAAGCCATCAAATGCAGCCGGCCGTTTGCCGCCTTTTTTTATGAAGCACAACAAGCAAAAACATTGAAAAATAAAGGTTTAAAGGGTAAAATAATTAGGATTGGGTAATTTTGTTTATTGAAAGGCAGACTAATGAGTAAGGAAACACTAACCATAGAAAAACTCTGTGTAAGGATCGGAGAAAAAGAGATCCTGAAAGGGCTGGATCTGAAAGTGTGCGAAGGTGAGACCCATGTCATCATGGGACCCAACGGCGCGGGAAAATCCACCCTGGGAAATACCCTTATGGGAAAAAGCGAGTATGAGGTCACATCCGGAAAGATCACTTTCATGGGTGAAGACCTTCTTGCCATGAGCACCGATGAAAGAGCAAGAAAGGGCCTTTTCATGTCCTTCCAGAATCCCGTGGAAGTTCCGGGAGTAAGACTTTCTGAGTTCGTAAGAAATACTTGTGAAGCCATGGGCGAGAAGATGAGTCTCTGGAATTTCAAAAAGGCGGCCGGAGAGCAGATGAAGGTTCTGGGCATGGATAAGACTTATCTTGACAGAGAGCTGAACGTGGGCTTTTCCGGAGGAGAGAAAAAGAAAGCGGAGATATTCCAGCTTTTAATGCTGAAGCCCAAACTTGCCATTTTGGACGAGACTGATTCCGGACTTGATGTGGATGCGGTCAGGACTGTTTCCGAAGGAGTTAAGGCTTATCAGGAGCAGACCGGAGGAAGTCTTATCATCATCACACATTCAACCAGGATACTTGAGTCACTTAAGGTCGACAGGGTTCATGTCATAGCGGACGGAACCATTGTCTGTGAGGGTGACAGCAGCCTGGTGGACGAGATCAACGAAAACGGATTTGAGAAATATATCGGTAAATAAAAATGAGCGAAGAAAAAACCTTTGTCGATGACATAAACCGTTCGGTTTACGACATAAGGGACGAAGAAAAGGATGCATACAGATTAGAGGAAGGTCTGACCGAGGAGATCGTTAAAAAGATCAGTGAAGAAAAAAACGATCCCGAATGGATGAGGGATTTCAGACTTGAATGCCTGAAGATATATAATTCCCTGGAGGTGCCGCAGTGGGGGCCTGGTATAGAAGGCCTTGATATGGATCATATCTCCACTTATGTTCGTCCCAATACAAAAATGAAAAATACCTGGGATGAGGTTCCCGAGGATATCAAAAATACTTTTGAAAGACTCGGTATACCCGAAGCGGAAAGAGCCTCCCTTGCAGGTGTCGGTGCGCAGTACGACTCTGAGCTTGTATACCACAACGTAATGAAAGAGGTGGAAGAGCAGGGAGTAGTCTATACCGATTTTGAAAGTGCACTTAAGGGTGAATACGCAGATATGGTAAAGGAGCATTTCATGAAGCTCCTGGTGCCTTCCGACCATAAGTTCAATGCACTCCACGGAACGGTATGGTCCGGAGGATCCTTCGTGTATGTACCAAAAGGAGTAAAAGTTTCCATTCCCCTTCAGTCGTATTTCAGACTTAACGCCAAGGGAGCGGGACAGTTTGAGCACACTCTTATCATAGTGGATGAGGGAGCGGATCTTCATTTCATCGAGGGCTGTTCGGCACCCAAATATAATGTGGCAAATCTGCATTCCGGATGTGTTGAGCTTTTCGTGGGAAAAAACGCAAGGCTCAGATATTCCACCATAGAAAACTGGTCCAAAAATATGTACAACCTCAATTCCAAGAGGGCCATAGTTGAAGAGAACGGCCGCATGGAGTGGGTATCCGGTTCTTTCGGTTCCCATGTCTCATATCTGTATCCTTCCACGATACTTAAGGGAGATAATTCCACCATGGAATATACGGGAATTACCTTCGCAGGAGAGGGACAGAATCTTGACACAGGAATGAAGGTGATCCATGCGGGTAAAAATACATCTTCCGTAGTAAATACAAGATCCATTTCAAAGAGCGGAGGAATAAGCACCACAAGGACCAGCGTCCAGGTGCTTCCCAAGGCAAAGGGATCAAAATCCGTGGTCAGCTGTGAGTCTTTAATGGTTGATAATATTTCACGTTCGGATACGATACCCGTAATGGATATAAGATGCGACGATGCGGATGTGGGACATGAAGCATCCATAGGAAGCATACCCGATGATGCGGTATTTTACCTCATGAGCCGCGGTCTTTCGGAGGCCGATGCAAGAGCTCTCATAGTCAGCGGATTTGCTGACAATGTCTCCAGAGAGCTTCCCATGGAGTATGCGGCGGAAATGAATAATCTTATAAGACTTGAGATGAAAGGAACCATAGGATGAGCGGGAATCTGATCATAAACAGTCTCGTTCCTCCCACCTGGAACAGACTTAAAGTAAATGAATATGAACTGCCACTTCCGGGAACCCTTCAGCAGGATACAGCGGCAGATGCTTTTAAAACAGCCGGAGCAGGGACTGCGGAAGGAAGCCTTCATATACAGACGGGATGCGGCAAAGAACTTTCCGATGCTTTGAAAGAAAAAGGCATCATTCCAAAACAGATCCTGATAAAAGGGCCGGAACTTGTTACGTCAAAGATAGACTATTCAGGTGATGCGGCGGACGTGATATGCATAAAGGCGGAAGAAGGACAGACTCTGAACATACTTACGGACATCACGTCTTCTGCCGATAAGGCAGCAGGCGTCCTTCAGATACTTATAGAGGCCGCAAAAGGATCGGTAGTCAATCTTTCACAGCTTGTAAGGGCGGGCAGGGATTTTACCTTTGTTAATGATATAGGCGTCGTTCTTGAAGATGGCGCCGGATTTAATCTGTCACAGGTTTTTGCGGAGGGCGGCAGGATCATAAGCGGATACATGGCGCTGCTTTCCGGTGAGGGAAGTTCTTCAAATGTACACGCGGGACTCGTGAGAAAAGCTTCTCAGTTTATAGATATGAATTATGTGATGAGGCATACCGCACCCTCCACCAGATCGGAGACATATGTCAGTGGAGCGCTCATGGAAGGTGGCTCTAAGACCTTCCGCGGCACCATAGATTTTGTTAAGGGCTGTGCGGGAGCTGAGGGAGCGGAAAACGAGAACATGCTTCTCCTTGATGATACAGTCATTAACAAAACGGTTCCCCTTATCCTGTGTGACGAAGAAAATGTAGCTGGAAGTCATGGTGCAAGCATCGGACGGCCTGCCGAGGATATGCTCTATTACATGATGAGCAGGGGCATTACCCGTGAAAGGGCCCTTAAGATCCTTGAGAAAGCTTCTCTTGATTCCGCGGTGTCTTATATCAGCGACGAAAAAGCAAGAGAATATGTAAGCAGCGCGATTGAAGGGATATGACAATGGATACAAAAATAAATGAATACAGGAAAATGTTCCCTCTTTTGAGCGATGACATTGCATATCTTGATAATGCCGCCACCACCCAGAAGCCGGAATGTGTTCTTGATGCCGTAAGAAAATATTATGAGCGCGATAATGCCAATCCCTTCAGGGGCGTTTATGACCTGAGTGAAAGGGCTACGGAAAGCTATGAAAATGCAAGGAAAGCCGTTGCTGATTTTATCGGAGCCGGGTCTTCATCCGAGATCGTTTTTGTAAGAAATGCCACAGAAGCACTTAATCTCCTGGCATATTCATGGTGTGAGGACAATATCTCCGAAGGGGATGAGATAGTTGTTTCCGTGATGGAACATCATTCGGACTTCCTTCCCTGGAAATATATGGCCGAAAAAAAAGGTGCAAAGCTTGTAAGGCTTGAGCCTGAAAAGTCAGGGGCCGTCACCGATGAAGCTCTTGACAGGGCCCTTTCCGGAAAAACAAAGATCGTGGCGCTTACCCAGGTTTCCAATGTCCTCGGATATGCAAATGACATGGCGCATATTGCGGAGAGGATACACGAAAATGGTGCACTGTTTGTCGTTGACGGAGCCCAGAGCGTTCCCCATATGAAGGTGGATGTAAAGCAGCTTGGATGTGATTTTCTGGCTTTTTCGGGACATAAGATGTATGCCCCCATGGGAATAGGCGTGCTCTACGGAAAGATGGAACATCTTGAAAAAATGAGACCCTTTATGTACGGCGGAGAGATGATACAGACGGTTCACTGGGACAGGGTGACATATGCCGAGGTACCCCACAGATTTGAAGCGGGGACTGTTAACGTAAGCGGAGCCGTGGGACTTTCGGAGGCGATATCTTTTATAAACAATACCGGCTGGGAATTTATCAGAAGCAGGGAAGCTCTTCTTACAAAAAAAGCCATGGAAGGTATGAAGCAGATACCCGGGATAGGGATACTGGGCTCTGAAAAGGTTCAGGATCATGAAGGTATCATAACCTTTACGGTGGACGGCGTTCATCCCCATGATGTTGCCGATATCCTGGGAAAAAGCGGAGTTTGCATCAGGGCAGGCCATCACTGCGCCCAGCCCTTGATGGATTTTCTGGGTGTAAAGTCTACCAACAGGGTGAGCTTTGCGTTTTATAATACGGAAGAGGAAGTGGACAGATTTTTAAATGAACTTTCAAAAGTAAGAGGACTCATGGGTTATGGAGAATAAAACATTCTACAATGAAGTGGTTACGGATCATAATATGCATCCTCTCCATAAGCATGAGCTGGAAGATCCGGATATTGTCCTTGACGGGGTCAATCCGTCCTGCGGGGACGAGATCAGTCTGGGACTTAAGGTTTCAGACGGCGTCATAACGGACGGAGCCTTTATAGGCGACGGATGTGCCGTGTCCCAGGCATCTGCGGACATTATGCTGGAACTTGTCATAGGAAGGACCATAGATGAAGCAAAGCATCTTTCAAAGCTCTTTCTTAAGATGATAAAAAGCGAGGCCACACCCGAAGAGATCGAAGAACTTGAAGAAGCCGGAGCGCTGGAGGATATCTCGCACATGCCTGCAAGGGTAAAGTGTGCCGTCCTTGGCTGGCATACTCTTGAAGAGATGATTAAAAGACTGGACCGGATGTGAAATCTCTTTATGATGAACTGAAAAAATATTCGGAAAAAGGTATTTACTCCTGCCATATGCCCGGACATAAGGGGAGGGGCATTGGGGCCATGCCTGCGGAGTATGCATCGATCGACCAGACTGAGGCGGAAGGACTTGATGATCTTCACGACCCTCAGGGAATAATAAAAGAAGCGGAAAGTTTTGCAGGCAGAGTGCTTGGAAGCGATGAAACACATTTTCTCATAAACGGCAGCACCGCAGGGATACTTGCGGCAGTCCTTTCAAGCGTAAGAGCCGGGGGAAAGCTTGTGCTGTGCAGAGGATGCCATAAATCCGCATATAATGCGATGCAGCTTGCAAACATAAGACCGGGTTATATTTTTCCGGAGCTTCTTAAGGATCCTTTAATGGAAGAAGCCGCAAATGCCGGGGATGTACGGAAGGCCCTTGACGAAAATCCGGATGCGGATGCCGTACTTATCGTTTCTCCCACATACGAAGGGAGACTGTCTGACATAAGATCCATAGCGGATGAAGCCCACAAACTGCAGATCCCCCTGATCGTTGATGAAGCCCACGGGGCACATCTTTCATTTGTGAAAAACAGTCCGTCCGATGCTATAAGATGCGGAGCGGATGTGGTGATACAGTCGGTTCACAAGACACTTCCCGCACCGACACAGACGGCGCTGATATCGGTTAAAGGAAAGCTTGCAAACAGGGAAAAGATCAGAAGATATCTGTCTGTATTCCAGTCAAGTTCGCCCTCATACCCGCTTATGGCCATGATCGACGGATGCATGAGATATATGTCTGAAAATTCAGGGGAGCTGATCCCTTCATTTTTCCGTGATTTTAAAAAAATGACGGAGAGGCTGAGCGGTTGTGATAAACTGTATATAAGGCCTTCATCGGAGGATCTGTCTCTTGGCAGGGCGGATTACGGAAAGCTTCTTATCTGCACTGACAGATCGGACATTGACGGAGCTATACTTGCAGGGATCCTCAGAAATGAATACCTGACAGAGCCCGAAATGGTGACACCGGATCATGTTCTTTTGATGTTTACCGTATGCGATACGAAGGCAGCATTTGATAAGGTTTCCGATGCGGTCCTTGGTATTGATAAAAAGATATCCGGGACAGGAAAGAAACAGTCCGTTTCATATGAGGTCCCAAGGCCTGTTCAGGTCATGAGCCTGAAGGACGCCTTTGAAGCAGAATATGAAGAATGCGAACTGAAAAACGCAGCGGGAAGAGTAAGCACGGAAATAATATGCATGTATCCTCCGGGAAGTCCCATCCTTGCTCCCGGTGAAGAGATATGCGAAAAACACATCCTGATCCTTGAAGAGTATCTTGCCCGGGGTATGAACATAAAGGGCATCAGGGACAATAAGGTAAAAGTGGTAAAAAATGGCTAAGATAATCTGCCTGCTGGGAAAAAGCTGCAGCGGGAAAGATACAATTTATAAAAGACTTCTTGCGGACGCTTCTCTTAATCTTGTCCCCATGGTCTCCTATACCACAAGGCCCCGGAGGGCCGGAGAAAGTGAAGGAAGAGAGTATCATTTTACCGACGAAACCGGCTTTGAAAGGCTTAAGGCTGAAGGAAAGATCATTGAAGACAGAGCCTATGAAACGGTTTACGGGATCTGGAGATATTTTACGGTAGATGACGGAACCTTTGACAAAAACGGTAAAAATGTCATCGCTGCCGCAGGAACGCTGCCTGCATTTGAAAAGCTGAAAGCATATTATGGAGATGAAAATGTCTGTCCTGTCATGATCGAAACGGATGACGGTATAAGACTTGAAAGGGCGATGCGCCGGGAGAAAAAGCAGGCGGCACCGAGATATAAAGAGATGTGCAGGCGCTTCATTACGGACTCTGAGGATTTTTCGGAAGAGAAGATGAGGGCAGCAGGCGTTGACAATGTTTTTATGAACAACGAAGATCTTGATAAATGCATCAGGGAAGTTGCTGATTTTATACGGAAGCTTTAATGGATATAAAAGTAAACCAGGTAAATCAAACACAGCAGATCACACCCCAGCAGTCCGTTCAGGAATCTGACGGAAGTTTTAAGTTCATGCTCACAAGCAATATCGAGGAAGCTGAACTTGCCGGAAAGCTGAACTCTCTGATGGAGCAGATAGATGTCGAAGGAAAAAAGCTCGCCAAGAGAAGAGACGTCAAAGACATGCGCCACTACAGGAGCCTGGTGAAGGAATTTTTAAATGAAGTGGTCACACATTCCCATTCGTTTTCCAGGGAGAATTTCCTTGACAGAAAGGGCCGCCACAGAGTATACGGAATAATACGTCTTGTGGATGACAATCTCGACCAGCTTGCCCAGGAACTGATGAAGGATGAGAAAGACAATCTTGAGATCCTTAACAAGATAGGTGAGATAAGGGGCCTTCTGCTTGATATTTTTACCTGAGAAAAAAACAAATTCCGAAGATCACGGGGGAGATAAAAATGCCGCAACTTAATGACATAATCGGACAGGATCTGATAAAAAAGCAGATAACCGAGTCTGTGCGCTCGGGACATGTTTCCCAGGCATATATTCTTGCGGGCGAAAAGGGTTCCGGAAAGGAATTCATAGCGACGGTTTTTGCCCAGATGCTGGTCTGCGAAAAGGGCGGAGAATGTGCCTGTGGCGAGTGCCATTCGTGTAAGATGGCTGAAGCCAAGACCCATCCTGACATAAAATACATAATTCCGCAGAAGGTCAATTCCATCGGTGTCGAGGAGATACGTAAGCAGATCTGCACCGACATTGACATAAAGCCCTATCAGGCGCCCAAGAAGATCTATATCGTGACAGAAGCTGACAAACTCACGGTACAGGCCCAGAACGCACTTCTTAAGAGCCTTGAAGATGCGCCGACATATGCGGTCATCATGCTCCTTGTATCCAACATAAACATGATGCTTCAGACCGTAAGATCAAGATGTATCACCTGGGAATTAAAGCCTGTGGCTCCTGCGGTACTAAAAAAATATCTTATGCAGGAACTTCAGATCCCCGACTACAGGGCTGATGTTGCCATTGCCTTTGCACAGGGCAATCTCGGCAAGGCAAGGAATATGGCCGCAAGCGATGACTTTTCGGCGATGCAGGCAGCGGCACAGTCCGTTATAAAAAATGCCAGGGATGATTCCATATCCGACATGATCGCACTTGTAAGGAGCCTTGCTGAGTACAAAGTCGATGCGGGTGAATTTCTGGATATGATAGCGGTATGGTACAGGGATGTTCTTATGTTCAAAGCAACAGGAGAAACGGACAATCTTGTTTACAAGGAAGACCTTTCGATCATCAGAAAAGTAGCAAGAAGGAGCAGCTACGAAGGCATCGAGGAGGTGCTTCAGGCCATAGGAAAAGCCAAGGAAAGACTTCGCGCAAATGTGGCATTTGAAGTTGCGATGGAGCTACTGTTTTCCGTGATCCAGGAGTTCGGATAAGTTCATAAAATATTTTTGGAAGCAATCAGTCAGGAGATAAGATGAAGGTTATTTCAATAAGATTTAAAGCCGGCGGGAAAAGTTATTTTTTCGACCCCGGAGACATAGAACTTCACAAGGACGATCACTGTATCGTTGAGACTTCAAAGGGAATAGAATATGCCACCGTTGCGTCCGAGATCCAGGATGTGGATGAGGGCAGGATCGTCTCTCCCCTGAAAAAAGTCATGAGAAAAGCTACCGAAGCAGATGACAGGCAGGTAGAGGACAATATCGAGAAAGAGAAGAACGCATACAGGATCGCTCAGGAAAAAATAGCATCCCACGGACTTGATATGAAACTGACAGATGTGGAGTATGCATTCGACAACAGTAAGATCATATTCTTTTTCGTTGCTGAGCAGCGCGTGGATTTCAGGGAACTGGTAAAGGATCTTGCCGCAGTTTTCAGGACACGCATAGAGCTCAGACAGATCGGCGTAAGGGATGAAGCAAGGAATCTCGGAGGCTTTGGTTTTTGCGGAAGACCTCTTTGCTGTGCGGAATTTTTAAGCGACTTTGTTCCGGTATCCATCAAGATGGCAAAGGAACAGAATCTGTCACTTAATCCCACCAAGATATCCGGTGTCTGCGGAAGACTTATGTGCTGCCTCAAATATGAGGAGGAGGCATATGAGGAATTAAATGCCACAATGCCGGCTCTGGGTGATTATGTTGCAACGTCGGACGGATGCAGGGGCGAGGTCTCCGGAATAAATGTCCTCAGGCAGATGGCAAAGGTTTTGGTTGAGATCGGAGATGAAAAAGAGCTCCGTGATTATCCCGCGGCGGATATTACAGTTCTGCGCAGAAAGAAGGGTAAGAGGAACGGCACCCACGCAAGCATTGCGGCAGAGGATTCTCCGGAAATGCTGGCACTTTTGGAGGATGAGGCAAGAGACCGCAGGGACGAAGCAGAGCGTGTAAAAAGCGCAGGTGACCGAACTCAGAATAATCAGGGCGGAAACAATCCAAACGCAAACAGCAGAAAAAACGACAGGAAAAACGAAAAAAATAACGACAGAAACAGCGACAGAAACGGCGATAAAAACATTGACAAAAATGCCGAAAAAGGCGGCGTGAGAAATAACGAAGAAAAGCGTGATGAACGCATGGATGCCTCAGGCAAAAATGCAGAAGGCGCCGGTGGCGGAAACAGGCAGGATAAAAACGGTAATCACAAACGCCACGGAAGACACGGTAAAGGCGGCAAACATCACGGAGGCGGAAAAGACAAGCCGTCGGGAGACAATGCAGGTCAGTCTTAAAGAAAATGAAAGAATAGACGATCTTCAGAGAGCAGGCCTTAAGATAATACAGAATACGGAGGGCTTCTGCTTCGGAATGGATGCGGTGCTTTTAAGCAGCTTCGCTAAAGTCCCTGAGGGCGGGACAGTGCTTGATCTGGGAACCGGAACGGGAATAATCCCAATACTTATGTCTGCAAAAACAAATGCCCTTCACTTAACCGGACTTGAGATCCAGGAAGAAAGCGCGGAGATGGCTGAAAGAAGCGTCAGGATGAATTCCCTCGAAGGCAGGGTCAGCATCGTCAAAGGAGATATCAAAGAGGCAGGCGGGATCTTTCCCCTGGCCTCTTTTGATGTGATAACATCGAACCCTCCCTACCTTCAGGAAAACCATGGCATTGCCAATCCCGGGGATGCCAAGGCCATTGCAAGGCATGAACTGCTCTGCACACTGGAGGATGTGATAAAGACATCGGAGATGCTCCTTAAAAGCGGAGGCCATTTTTTTATGGTGCACAGACCCTTCAGACTCTCAGAGATAATGTGCCTGATGCATGACCATCATCTGGAACCAAAGAGGATGAGACTGGTATACCCCGGGGCTGACAAAGAGCCGAATATGGTCCTGATAGAAGGAGTCAGGGGAGGCAATATGAGGATCACCGTGGAAAAACCCCTGATACTCCAGAATCCGGACGGATCATACACTGATGAAGTAAAGACTCTGTATGGTTTTTGATCCGGGGCAAGATAAGGAAAGAATATGGCAGGAATATTACAGCTTTGTGCCACTCCCATAGGAAACCTCGGAGATATGTCTCCCAGGATAATCGAATGCCTCCAAAATGCGGATCTTATCGCAGCTGAGGATACGAGAAATTCATTAAAGCTTCTGAATCATTTCGGTATCCATACCCCCATGACAAGTTACCATGAACATAATAAAGTTGAAAAAGCCGGGGTGCTTATCCGTCAGCTCAGAGAGGGCAAAAACATTGCACTCATAACGGATGCGGGAACACCGGCCATATCAGATCCCGGAGAAGTTCTTGTAAAGATGTGCGCAGATGAAGGAATAGAAGTTACGTCACTTCCCGGGCCCTGCGCCTGCATTACGGCTCTTACGCTGTCAGGACTTGATACGAGACGGTTTGTTTTCGAGGGATTTCTTTCACGGGACAAAAAAGAAAGAAGAGAAGCTCTTAACAGACTGGAAAACGAAACAAGGACTGTCATCATATACGAAGCTCCCCATCATCTTAAGGGAACCCTTGAAGATCTTAAAGAAAACCTTGCCTGCGGTGGAAGCAGAAAGATCGCACTTTGCAGGGAACTTACAAAAAAGTTTGAGGAAGTGATCCGCACAACGATAGAAAGCGCCCTTGCAAAATATGAAGATGAGGAACCGAAAGGAGAATATGTTCTTGTAATAGAGGGCAGGAGCGAAGATGATCTGAAGGCTGAAATGACCGCAAAATGGGAAAACATGAGCATTGAAGATCACGTTAAGATGTATGAAGATACTGGCCTTGACCGCAAAGAGGCCATGAAAAAAGCGGCAAAGGACAGGGGAGTGTCCAAGAGAGATATATATGCCGCACTGCAAAAAGACATGCCCTGAAGGCGCGTTTTAATTGCTTTTTTTCATTCTAAGTGCTAATCTTTTAGGGATTGTGGGCAACTGCCCGATTAAAGATAATAACAGGATCATATCCGGGAACGAAATTTTAAGCGAGGTAAAAAAATGTCAGAACAAGCAACAAATAAGGGTGCAAAGCGCGAAAACAAATGGATCTGCGCTGCCATCCCCGCACTTCTTCTTCACTGCAGTATCGGTACGGTTTACTGCTGGGGTACTTTCTCAAAAGAGATCGGTGAATATATCTACGGAGCGGAAAACTTCCAGGCACATGCGGGAGCCGTTCAGTGGGCCTTCTCTCTTGCAATCTTCTTCCTTGGTATGTCAGCGGCATTCCTTGGAGACGTGGTAGAAAAAGATATCCACAGATCTTCACTCATTGCAACCATCTGCTTTACGGTAGGTATGCTCGGAACAGGTGCGGCTATCCTTCTTAAATCCCTTCCCCTTGTATTTCTTTTCTACGGATGCATCATGGGTATCGGACTCGGAACCGGATACTTAAGCCCCGTCAAGACGCTGATGCTCTGGTTCAAGGATCGTAAGGGTCTTGCCACAGGCCTTGCGGTTGCGGGTTTCGGACTTGCAAAGGCAATTGCAACTCCCATAATGCAGAAACTGTTAAATGCATTTGATAATAACCCTGCATACATGTTCTTTATCATGGGCGCTGTATACTGTGTCATGATGTTCATCGGACACCTCCTTCTCAAGAAGCCTTCCGACTGGGTCGAAGCTCACAGCGAGAACGGCGGTATCGGAGAATTCTTTGCTACTCTCGGTAAGAATTTCAAGCTTTCATTTTCCAACAAGACCTTCATCGGAATCTGGATCATGTTCTATATAAACATCACCTGCGGACTTGCACTCATCTCCCAGGAAAAGGCAATCTTCAACTCCATCGGACTTTCTCTTGCACTTGCAGCAACCCTCGGTTCAGTAACTGCAATAGCAAATGCGGCAGGAAGACTCGGATTCTCCGCATGGGCTGATATGTTCAAGGATCGTAACACCATCTACAAGATAATCTTCATCCTCTCCATTGCCTTTACCGGAGCCGTTGTTATCACAAAGGGAATCGACAATAAGATCGTTGTTCTCTGTGTTGCCCTTCTTATCATGGTAAATGCGGGATACGGCGGAGGATTTTCAAATGTACCCACTCTCCTTTCCGACCATTTCGGAATGAAGAGCATCTCCGCGGTTCACGGAATGTGTCTTTCTGCATGGGCAATGGCGGGACTTACCGGAAACCAGCTTGCAACATATATTGTCAAGAATGTGGGTGAATTCAAGGATGTCACACTTTCCGACGGAACAGTGGTTTCTGTCAATACCCAGGGTTATCAGACGGTTCTGTATGTAACGCTGGCACTTTACATCGTTGCATGTATCGTCTGCTTCGTAATGATCCCCAAGAAGAAAGACGATGCACAGAAAGCCTGAATACAGGGTGAGAAAATGAATTCCTGTGATACATGCGTTAATTACATATACGATGAAGATGACGAGTCCTATGAATGCGATGTGAGCATGGACGAGGACGATGTCTACAGACTGAATGCCAATCCCAAAGCGGAGTGCCCGTATTATCGAAACAATGATGAATACGAAGTTGTAAGGCATCAGATGTAAAAAACGGGAAAAGTCATGAAAAAGAACAGAAGGATCTCTTCTGTTCTTTTTTTAATTAATCAAAAAAAAGCGTCAAATAGCATAAATTTGTGGAGAATCAGCCCTTTGGATGGTATAATTCTAATGTATGGCTGAAAAAACTACGCTCTATTCACCGGACCAGCGATCCGAGATACAAGAGGGCAAGAAAAAAGGCCTGAACACGACTGTTTATGAGGATCCCGCCTACCTGCCGGTACAGATGAGAGAGATCAGACTGGCGCTTGAAAGCGGGCTTGATGTTAGTGCGCTCAGAAACCCTGCCCTTGACTGGCTCCAGATGGAGGAGATCCGCCTTGGACTTCAGAGCAAGGTAGATATCAAAAGCTATGCAGATCCCAAGATCCCTTATCAGTACATGCGTCAGATCAGAAAGGGACTTGAGGCAGGCATCGATGTGACCGGATTTTTGATCTATCCGGCGCCCATTGTCCGTCAGATCAGAAAAGCAAGACGCGACGGCGTGGATATAATGAAGTACGTTGAAGAGGGATATGAATCCGACCAGCTTGAACAGATACGTATTTCTCTTGCAAGAAATGTTGAGATCGATAAGTATCTTGCTCCGAATTACAGCGCTCCTTCCATAGAGGAATTCAGACTGGGGCTTGAAAGGGGCATTGACGTTTCTCTGTATGCAAAGCCCGAATATGAATGGCGCCAGATGCGCGAGATCAGGCTCGGCCTGGAAAAGCGTATCGATATAAGCATTTATTCCAACTACCTGTTCCTGGCCCCTCAGATGAAGGAGATAAGACTGGGACTTGAAGACGGACTGGATGTCAGTTCCTATGCGAAGCAGAGATTTTCCGCAATGGACATGAAGGAAAAAAGGCTTGCGCTTAAGGAAGCTGCGGCACATGCCCGGGAGGTTGCATCATCCGCCTCGGTTGCAATGGACTTCGGTGCGCTTGAACAGCTGATAGAAGAAGTGCCTTTTGCAGAGCAGGAGAAGCCTTTTAAGATAGTGCTCTCACCGGACGGAATGGAAGCATATCTGTCCATATCGGATAAGGAAAACAGACCCTGCGAAGAAGATGTCCTTAAGGAGGTCTGGAACTGCAAGATAAGAAAAGGGATCATGCGTTCCGAGATCAGAAATGCCACTGACGGAAGCTATGAAGAGGACACGATACTCATTGCCGTTGGTAAAAACGCCATAAACGGCAAGGACGGATGGTATGAATATTTTTTCAATACCGAGATCAACAAAAAGCCCAAGCTTAACGAGGACGGCTCCGTTAACTATAAGGATATCGAATGGTACGATGCCGTAAAAAAAGGTGACAAGATCGCATTTTATCACAAGGCTGAAGACGGCGTTGACGGATATGATGTGGAGGGCAATGTGCTCAAATCGGTCAAGGGCCGTGAACTTACGGTTCTTTCCGGATCGGGTTTTGTCCTTGACAGGGATAAGTGCACATATTATGCCAAGACCGACGGCATGGTCAGACTAAACGGCGACAAGCTTGAAGTCGATGAGATGCTGGAGGTTGAAGAGATCAATGCCTCCATCGGAAATATCGTTTTTGACGGTTCCGTTCATGTCAGGGGAGACGTGGGAGGAAATGTTTTGATCAAAGCCGGAAAAGATATCCTGATAGACGGCTTTGTGGAAGGCGCAGAGCTTGATGCCGAAGGCGATATCATCCTCAGAAGGGGAATGAACGGGGACGATAAGGGTAAGATAAGAGCCAGGGGAAATGTCACCGCAAAATTCCTGGAGTCTGCAGATGTATACGCGGGCGGATACATAAATATCGACTATTCCATGAACAGCACCCTGTATGCCGAGAAGATGGTGGAAGCAAAGCTCAGGACAGGATCCATCGCAGGAGGGACCTGTACCGGCGTTAAAGGTATCAATGCCCAGAATATCGGTACGAAAGCCGGGATAAAAACACATATCAAAGCCGGTATATCCGAGGCTCTCCTTAAGATAAACAGCGATACATACAAGGAATACAGTGCGGCGAAGGAAGAACTCAGGATCCTCGTCAACATGAGAAAAGAACTTGAGACCAAGTTCACTCCCGCACAGCTGGCAGCCCAGCCTGTTTACGAAAAAGTCCAGAATTCCATTTTCTCCAAGAGCAAGACGGCTGAAAAGCTGGGTGCACAGCTTGAAGAGATCAAGGTGCAGCTCATGGAGATAGAAAGAGCAAGCGTATATGCGAAGGGAACCGTTTACGACGGAACCAGGATCCAGATAGGCAATGCATCCTGGGTACCCGCGAAGGAACTTTCGGATATCACTTTGAAAAAAATGAGAAAAGGCTCCGAAGAAAAGGTCTTTGCATTCCATAATAACCGGGATCCCAAGGACCCCGATGCGATCATTGAGTGAGTACACAACCTGAGGTGGAGATATGGCTGGAAAGGTAATGATAATTACCGGAAAACTGGTTGAGAGAGAAGAGCTCAGCGACATGCTGAAGGACCGCTGTGAGCCTGTTCCCGTTGCAGACGGAGGCGAAGCAAAAAAGCTTCTGATGGAATCGGGGACAGATTATGATTGTGTGTTTTTAAGAGCCGATCTTCCCGGAGTATCCGGAGAAGAGATCCTCAAGGCTTCATTTGAAAAGGGACTTACAAGGAAGATCCCCTTTATCGCCATAGAAGGCGAGGACGAACCTGACACTCCCGATGCATGGTTTGAACTGGGAGTCATGGATGTAGTCAGGAGACCTTTCAGAACAAGAACAATAAGAAGAAGGGTCGATGTGCTCACAAGGATTGCCAGAAGGCAGGAGAAATCCTATGAAAAGCTTGGCAGTCAGGATGAGACATTAAAGAAACAGTTCAAAATACTGACATTACAGTCGGAAGAACTCAAGAAAAAGAGCAATCTGCTCATGGAAGCACTCGGTTCGGTAGTTGAGTACAGAAATCTTGACTATTCCTATCACATTCACAGAGTAAAGGCTTTTACCAGGATACTTGGTCTTCAGATGATGAAGGATTATCCCAATCTCGGACTTACTCCTGAGAAGGTAGAAGTTTTTGCAACAGCCAGTATGCTTCATGATGTGGGAAAGATATGTCTTCCCGACAGCATCATCTTAAAGCCCGGAAGGCTTACG
The DNA here is from genome assembly GCA_946631935.1 of uncultured Lachnospiraceae bacterium. Taxonomy (GTDB): domain Bacteria; phylum Bacillota; class Clostridia; order Lachnospirales; family Lachnospiraceae; genus AC2028. Next base: position 22,658 of record CAMPAP010000134.1, read on the forward strand.
CCGGAAGAGCTGGAGGTCATGAGATCTCATACATCAAAGGGATGCGAGCTTCTTGCAGGGATCAAAAACACCATAGGAAAAGAGTATTATGAAGCGGCTTATGAGATATGTAAGTTCCACCATGAAAGGTATGACGGGAAGGGGTATCCGGAAGAAGTAAAGGGGGACGATATCCCGATTTCGGCACAGATCGTGGGTTTGGCGGATGTATATGACGGACTTGTCAGTGAGAGGCTGTACAAGAAAGCCGTGTCCACCTCCAGAGCATTTGAAATGATCGTCGACGGAGACTGCGGAGTTTTTTCTCCTAAGATCATGGATTGCTTCAGAAGGTGCAGGACACAGTTCGAAGCCCAGGTAGATCAGACGGGAATGGAACTGGCAGACGAAGAAAAGAAATAATTATTAATGACCGCCAAGCGGCCGGAAAAGGAGAACCCCATGGACAATCTTCAACTCAAAAAATATGCCAATGAAGTTCGAAAAGGCATAATCATCTCAACCCACAGCGCAAAAGCCGGACATCCCGGCGGATCGCTCTCTGCGGCTGATGTATTTACATTTCTTTACTTCGAGGAGATGAACATAGATCCCAAGGATCCCGCAAAAGCAGATCGTGACAGATTTGTTCTCTCTAAGGGTCACACGGCGCCCGGACTTTACGCGGCACTTGCAAACAGAGGATACTTCCCCGTTGAGGATCTTACCACCTTAAGAAAGATGGGATCATATCTTCAGGGACATCCCAATATGCACATACCCGGAGTGGACATGGCATCCGGTTCACTGGGCCAGGGAATAAGTGCAGCTGCCGGAATGGCTCTCGGTGCCAAGATGGAGGGCAGGGATTTCAGAGTATATACACTGCTCGGCGACGGTGAGCTGGAAGAGGGCCAGGTTTGGGAAGCTGCGATGTTCGCAGGATTCCGTAAGCTGGATAATCTCTGTGTTATAGTCGATAATAACGGGCTTCAGATCGACGGACCTGTTGATGAGGTATGCTCACCTTATCCCATTGCGGATAAGTTCAAGGCATTTAATTTTGAGGTCGTTGAGATAAATGCCCACGATTTTGATGAAATACGTTCTGCCTTCAAAAAGGCAAGAGATACCAAAGGAAAGCCCACATGCATCATCCTTCATTCAATAAAGGGTAAGGGCGTTTCCTTCATGGAGGGAGCCTGCGAGTGGCACGGAAAAGCTCCCAATGATGAAGAATATGCTGTGGCAATGGCTGACCTTGCAAAGATCGATGAAGAGCTTGCAAAGGAAGGCTGATAGCAGCTTCACGAAATTCACGATTAAACTTTTCACAGATTGATTGCCCCTTTGGGCGAAAGGAATAGATATGGCAGACGTTAAAAAGATTGCAACCAGAGAGAGCTACGGAAACGCTCTCAAAGACCTTGCGGAGGAATTTCCGCAGCTTGTGGTTTTAGATGCTGACCTTGCGGCAGCTACCAAGACCGGTATTTTCAAGAAAGCTTATCCTGACAGACATATAGACTGCGGTATTGCAGAATCCAATATGATGGGTGTTGCGGCAGGTCTTTCGCTGACCGGCAAGATCCCCTTCGTCAGTTCTTTTGCAATGTTCGCGGCAGGAAGAGCTTTTGAACAGGTAAGGAACTCCATCGGATATCCTCACCTCAATGTCAAGATCGGGGCTACCCACGCCGGTATCACAGTCGGTGAGGACGGAGCATCACACCAGTGTAATGAGGATATAGCTCTTATGAGAACCATCCCCGGAATGGTGGTCATGTGCCCTTCGGATGATGTCGAGGCAAAGGCTGCTGTAAGAGCGGCTCTTGAACACGAAGGCCCGGTATACATCAGATTCGGACGTGCTGCGGTTCCCGTGATCAACGATAAACCTGATTACAAATTTGAGATAGGTAAAGGAACCGTGGTAAGAGAAGGTAAGGATGTTACCATAGTCGCAACAGGGATCATGGTGGATTCAGCCTTGGGTGCTGCGGAAATGCTTGCATCAGAAGGTACCGACGCCGAGGTTATCAACATCTGTACCATCAAACCCATTGACAGGGATATCATCGTAAAGAGCGCACAAAAGACCGGAAAGGTCGTTACCTGTGAAGAGCATTCAGTCATAGGCGGACTCGGAAGTGCCGTCTGTGAAGTTCTTGCGGAGGAGTGCCCTGTAAGGGTTAAGCGCATCGGAATGCAGGATGTATTCGGTGAGTCCGGCTCCGCATCAGATCTTGTTCATAAGTACGGACTGGATGCTGAAGGGGTAGCAGCTTCTATAAGGGAGTTTGTAAAGTAATGAAAAATATCTTGTCGCCCTCTATACTTGCCGCTGATTTTAATCTGCTTGGGGAGCAGATCAGGGCGGTAAAAGAGGGCGGATGCGAATATCTTCATGTGGATGTAATGGACGGGATGTTTGTGCCGTCCATTTCGTTCGGAATGCCGGTAATGGAATCCATCAGAAAAGGGAGTGATCTGTTTTTTGACACTCATTTGATGATAGTGGATCCGGACAGATACGTTGAAGAATTTGCAAAAACCGGTGCTGACGGCATCACCTTCCATCTCGAAGCGGTGCAGGGAAGCGTTCCGGATGTTATAAAACATATAAAAAACACAAAAAGCCTTAAGGGAGCAGCTTTAAGGGCGGGCATATCCATAAAGCCGAATACTCCTGTAAGTGAAGTGTTCCCTTATGTGCGTGATGTGGACATGGTCCTTATCATGACCGTAGAGCCCGGATTCGGAGGCCAAAAGCTCATCCCGGAGACCTTAGGTAAGGTAAGAGAGCTCAGAGCTTATCTTGACCGTGAGGGCCTTGATACGGATATTGAGATAGACGGCGGCGTGACTATGGATAACATAAAGGAGATCTGCAACGCCGGTGCCAATGTGATAGTTGCGGGATCCGCTGTTTTCAGGGGAGATGTACTGCAAAATACAAAAGATTTGCTTCAGATGATCGGAGGATGATTTTAAGATGGGCGGTTTTTTCGGAGTTGCTGCTAAGGAGAATTGTATATTTGATCTGTTTTTCGGGACGGATTACCATTCGCATTTAGGAACCAGAAGAGGCGGACTGGTGGTTTACGGTGAGAGCGGATTCAACCGTGCGATCCACAATATAGAGAATTCACCTTTCAGGACAAAATTCGACAGTGAAGTCCGTGATATGGACGGATATATGGGCATAGGTTCCATTTCGGATTATGAACCCCAGCCCCTTGTGATCCATTCCCATCACGGAACTTATGCCATCGTCTCAGTAAGCAAGATCAATAATTCCGAGGAGCTTACAAAAGATCTCATAGACAGAGGGCTGTCCCATTTTATGGAGATGAGCTCCGGCGAGATCAATTCCACCGAGCTGATAGCTGCTCTCATCAATACAAAGGATAACCTGATCGACGGTATCTCCTATGCACTTGAGGCGGTTGAAGGCTCCGTATCCCTTCTTTTGCTCACTCCCAAGGGAATATATGCCGCAAGGGACAGACAGGGAAGAACTCCCGTGATCATTGGGAAAAAGGATGATGCATTCTGCGTAACTTTTGAGAATTTTGCATATAAGAACCTGGGATACAGTGATTACAAGGAACTGGGTCCCGGAGAGATAGTATGTGTCACCGATTCAAACTGCATAACTCTTAAGGCTCCCGGGGATAAGATGAAGATCTGTACATTCCTCTGGGTATATTATGGCTATCCTTCAAGTTCCTATGAAGGAATGAGTGTTGAACGCATGAGATATGAAAACGGTGCATCCATGGCTAAAAGAGATGATGTCAGAGCAGATATCGTAGCCGGAGTTCCTGATTCGGGTACTGCCCATGCAGTGGGATATGCTAATGCTTCAGGAATACCTTTTTCGAGACCGTTTATAAAATATACACCCACCTGGCCCAGATCCTTTATGCCGACCATACAGAGCAAGAGGGATCTTATCGCCAAGATGAAGCTTCTTGCAGTGGAGGAACTTATCAGGGGAAGGAGCATTATCCTTATCGACGATTCCATAGTAAGAGGAACACAGCTCAGAGAGACCACGGAATTTTTGTATAAGTCCGGAGCAAAGGAAGTTCATGTACGTCCTGCGTGCCCTCCTCTTGTTTACGGATGCAAATATCTGAATTTTTCAAGATCCAAGTCCGAAATGGATCTTATCACAAGAAGGGTCATTGAGAGACTTGAGGGAGGAAATGTCACTGAGGAAGTCCTGAAGAAGTACGCAGATCCGGATACCGAAGAATATGCAGCAATGGTCGAAGAGATCAGAAAAGAGATGAACTTCACATCACTTAGGTATGCACGTCTTGATGATATGCTTGATGCCACGGGGCTTGATCATGACAGGCTCTGCACCTTCTGCTGGAACGGAAGGGAGTAACTGACGGAGCTTACTGATGTCTGATAATAACAAGCCAAAACCTTCTGAAAATAAAATGGGGACAATGCCCGTCGGAAAGCTTCTGATCACAATGTCCCTGCCCCTTATAATATCCAATTTTGTACAGGCCCTTTATAATGTGGTGGACAGTATCTTTGTATCAAGGATCACCACGGATGAACTTATCTACGATGAAGCGGGCGAACTGATAAGTGCAGGGACGGATGCGATAAGCGCTCTGGGACTTGCGTTTCCCATACAGCTGGTCATCATAGCACTTGCCATTGGAACGTCCGTAGGTGTCAGTTCTCTTTTGTCGAGGTCACTTGGAGAAAAGGACAATGAAACTGCGGATAAGGCCGCGTCTCACGGAATATTCTTGATGGCGTGCAGTTATCTGGTGTCACTTTCCATCGGGCTTTTTTTTGCGAAAGCCCTTATCGCGGGTCAGGGTGCAACCGGAAGACAGCTTGAGTACGGAACCACATATCTTAGGATCGTCTGCTGCTGCAGTATCGGCGTATATATGGAGATCATGCTGGAGAGACTTCTTCAGTCAACGGGACGCAGTAATCTGTCCATGATCCCCCAGATGACGGGTGCGGTGATCAACTGCATCATGGACCCCATACTTATCTTCGGTCTCTTCGGACTTCCGAAAATGGGGGTTGCCGGTGCCGCCTTTGCCACGGTCTTCGGACAGGTGGTGGCTACCTGTATCGGAATATATCTTAACGTAAAAAAGAATCCCGATATTCACCTTACTCTACGGCATTTCAGACCCGAGATGAGGATAATAAAGGGAATCTATTCAGTGGGACTCCCCGCCATAGTCATGCAGTCCATAGGATCTGTGATGAATTTTGGGATGAATGCCATTTTGCTGGGACTCAACAGAAATGCCGTTGCGGTATTTACTGTTTATTATAAGCTTCAGAGCTTTTTCTTCATGCCGATATTCGGGCTGAACGCTTCGCTGGTCCCTATCATTGCATATAATTACGGAGCCAGGAGCAAGGCAAGGCTGAAGAAAGCTTTCAAGCTGAGTCTGGTGATGGGATTTTTCCTTCTCTTTGTGGGATTTATCTGTTTTGAGCTGATCCCCGGGCAGCTCCTTCGCATTTTTGATACCGGAGACGATTCTCTTATTGTTATCGGCGTGCCGGCCCTTAGGATAATCGGCATCCACTATCTCATGGCATGGTACTGTATACTGACCGGTTCGGTATTTCAGGCACTTGGAAACGGGATCTATTCCCTTATAGTTTCTCTGCTGAGGCAGCTTCTCGCTCTTTTGCCCGCAGCCTACATACTCGGAAGGATCGGCGGTCTGGACCTTGTCTGGTGGTCGTTTCCCATTGCGGAGATAATATCCCTTGCCACCAATTTGTATTTTTACTACAGGATAAACAGGGATGTCATAAGCAGGATATAGTCAGATTAAAAAGGACAGCATGAAATTAACCTTCGTATCCAATTATTTTAATCATCATCAAAAACCACTCTGTGAAGCGTTCATGCGCTCTGATGGGGTGGATTTTTGTTTTATTGCGACAGAGCCCATGGAAGAAGAGCGCATCAGGATGGGATGGGGGATCGATGCTGAAAAATATCCCTATGTGATGGAATACTTTCCGGATGAAGTCCCGGCAGATGGGCGCATACAGGAAAGCGATGTGGTCATATGGGGCGGAGTGGAAGCCTCTGAAGCATGTAAGTCTCTTTATAAAAGGCTTGATGCCGGAAAGCTGACCTTCAGATACAGTGAGCGGTTATATAAAGAGGGACGCTGGAAATTCATCTCCCCAAGGGGACTAAAGCAGAAAAGAGCGGAATTTACGAGATTCAAGGATTATCCCTATTACCTCCTTAGTGCCGGAGCATTTACAGGCTCAGACTATGCTCTTGTGGGCGCATTTCCCGGAAAAAAATTCGTATGGGGATATTTTCCCGAATTCATACATCATGATATGGATGAGCTTTTTGCAAAAAAAAGCAGGCCGGGAGAACCTGTCAGGATAATGTGGGCAGGAAGGATGATAGACTGGAAGCATCCCGAGATCCCGATACAGATAGCGGATATTCTTTTTCACGGAGAAAAGCATCTTGTCCCGGGAATTACCGAAAAGATCAAAAAAAACGGGGGCTTTAAACTGACCATGGCCGGCGGCGGATACATGGAAGAAGAGCTAAAAAAGATGGTCTCTGAAAAAGGGCTGGAGGATGTGGTGGAATTTACCGGGTTTCTAACTCCTGAAGAGATACGAAAGGAGATGGAAAGAAGTGACATCTTCCTTTTTACCAGTGATCAGAAAGAGGGCTGGGGCGCGGTGCTTAATGAAGCCATGAACAGCGGATGTTACGTCATTGCAAGGACGCAGATAGGTGCGGTGCCGTATCTTCTGCAGCAGGGATTAAATGGAATGGCCGGAGATGATGTGATCTACCGCTACAGCAGTTCGGTTATTTATGGGATCCTTGAAAGAGACATCCGCGTGGATATAGGAAAAAAAGCCTATGAGACCATTGAAAAATACTGGAATGCCGAAAATGCGGCAAAAAGATTTCTCGAAACCGCAAGTGAATTATTGAAAAGCGGACGAATATGTTATGCCCCGAAAGATGAGGAGAGCCGGGCACTTCAGCCCATGTGTAAGGATCCGGAAATAACTCCCCGTCAGAGCGGACGG
>CAMPAP010000135.1 GCA_946631935.1 uncultured Lachnospiraceae bacterium
CTTAATGCACTGAGTCCCGAAGGGCATCCTACTACCATCAGCATCAAAGCTGATATCGACTCTGTTGAAGACAATGTCAACCAGCTCATCGGAAGCTTCAATGACTTTTTAAAAGCCGTTAATTCTTATGCAGGTAACGGCATCAAAACAAGAGTACTTGATAATGAGTTAAACGGGATCACCGGTTTCTACCGTGAACAGCTTAATTCTCTGGGTATCAACATTGAACCAAACGGAGAGCTTTCCATCGACTCCGATAAGTTCAGAGGTGTTGCGGAAGAAAGCGAAGACATAGGAGCAACCTTCAGCACACTTAAGGATTTTTCAAATTCGATGATCCGAAAGAGTAACCAGGTTGCGCTTGATCCCATGCAGTATGTAAACCGAAAGATAGTAGCATATAAGAATCCGGGGCACAACTTCTCGTCCCCGTACACATCAAGCGCATACAGCGGAATGATGTTCAATTACAGCTGTTAACTTTTCCCATAAAAAAGAACTCCGGTCCGGAGTTCTTTTTTTACCATTTTATTATTTTACTTTTACATGTTCTCTTGCTTTTTCATTTTTCTGTTAAAAATATACCGGGATGATCTTATCCGAGTTCTTTATCTGCAAGTTCCAAAGACGCTGCTATGACCTTATCCATATCATAATACTTGTAAGCTCCGAGCCTGCCTCCGAAGATAACTCCTTCTTCCGCGTCCGCAAGTTCTTTGTATTTTTCATACAAAGAAGTATTCTTATCGTCATTTACGGGATAATAAGGCTCATCCCCCGTTTTCCACTCACAGGGATATTCACGGGTGATAACAGTGCCTTCACCCTTACCGAACTCAAAATGTTTATGTTCTATTATTCTTGTGTAGGGAACATCTGCCGAAGTGTAATTTACAGCGGCATTACCCTGATAATTGTCGCAGTCCTTAAGGTACTCTTCCTCAAATCTCAGAGACCTGTATTCAAGATGGCCAAGCTTAAAATCAAAGTATTCATCCACAGGTCCCGTATAGATCACTTTATCAAAAACATCAGGCTCCTGCTTTTCTGAGTTTTCTTTCATAAAAGCCCTGAATTCGGTACCTGTCAGAACCGTGATCCCTTCAAGCATCCTTTCCACCATTTTGGTATATCCGCCTATGGGGATACCCTGATATCTGTCGTTGAAATAATTATTGTCAAAGGTAAATCTGACAGGGAGTCTCTTTATGATAAAAGCAGGAAGCTCGGTACACTTTCTTCCCCACTGCTTTTGTGTATATCCCTTTATGAGCTTCTCATATATATCTTTTCCGACAAGTGAAATTGCCTGTTCTTCAAGGTTCGAAGGATTCTCTTTATATCCTTCCTTCTTCTGCTCATCAATGATCCTTACGGCTTCATCGGGAGTAGATATTCCCCACATTTTGCTGAAGGTGTTCATATTGAACGGAAGGTTATACAATTCATCTCCGTATCTTGCAACCGGAGAATTCACAAAATTGTTGAACTCCGCAAAGCGCTGAACATAATCCCATACTCTTTTATCCGACGTATGAAAAATATGCGCACCATACTTGTGAACCTGTATTCCATGCTCATCTTCGGTGTAGATATTTCCTGCAATATGATCTCGCTTATCTATGACAAGAACTTTTTTCCCTTTTGAAGCAGCCTCTTTGGCAAATACCGCGCCAAAGAGACCGCTTCCTACTATCAGATAATCATATCTCATTACAGATACCTTTTTAATATTTCTGCCTTATCCGTCTTCTCCCAGGGAAGCTCCACATCCGTTCTTCCGAAGTGTCCGTATGCTGAAGTTGCCTTATAGATGGGTCTTCTCAGGTCAAGCATCTTGATGATGCCTGCAGGACGAAGATCGAAATTCTCTCTTACGATCTCAACAAGCTTATCATCTGCGATCTTGCCGGTTCCAAAGGTATCGACCATTACCGATGTGGGCTGGGCCACACCGATGGCATATGAGAGCTGGATCTCGCATTTTTCTGCAATACCTGCTGCTACGATATTCTTGGCTACATATCTTGCGGCATATGCTGCGCTTCTGTCTACTTTGGTGCAGTCCTTTCCGGAGAACGCACCGCCGCCGTGACGTGCATATCCGCCATAGGTATCGACTATGATCTTTCTTCCGGTAAGACCGGCATCTCCGTTAGGTCCGCCGATAACAAATCTTCCGGTGGGATTGATGAAGAACTTGGTCTTGTCATCGATCATCTCCTTAGGAAGTACCGGATCAAAAACATACTTTTTGATATCTTCATGGATCTTCTGCTGGGTAACCTTTTCATCATGCTGTGTTGAAAGAACAACCGCCTCGAGTCTTACCGGCTTGCCGTTTTCATCATACTCAACGGAAACCTGGCTCTTTCCGTCAGCTCTGAGATAAGGAAGAGTTCCGTTCTTTCTCACTTCGGTAAGCTTTCTTGTGAGCTTGTGTGCAAGGGAAATGGGATAAGGCATAAGTTCGGGAGTTTCATTAACTGCAAATCCGAACATCATTCCCTGGTCACCGGCTCCTATGGCCTCAAGCTGCTCATCGCTCATCTGGCTCTCTCTTGCCTCAAGAGCCTTGTCAACTCCCATGGCTATATCGGGAGACTGCTTATCAAGTGCAACCAAAACCGCACAGGTATTACCGTCAAATCCCTTCTCCGATGAATCATATCCGATATCAACAATGGTCTTTCTTGCGATAGCCTGGATATCAACATTTGCCTTCGTTGTGATCTCACCGGTTATCAGCACAAATCCCGTACAGGTTGCGGTCTCACATGCAACACGGCTCATGGGATCCTGCTCAACCATGGCGTCAAGGATCGCATCCGATACCGCATCACAGATCTTGTCAGGATGTCCTTCCGTAACCGACTCTGATGTAAAAAGTATTTTTTCCAAAATGATTTCCTTTCCGGGCAACAGCCCATTTAACGATTAATAAAAACAAAAAAACCGCTTCGAACCTGAAGCGGATTAAAAAGGGACAAATCTCGCTCTTATTGTTCGATAGATTCGCTCAGGTGGGCACCTTCCTTAAAGGGGTTGCCGTGGCTTCATCGGTCCTATGTACCTCTGCCAACTCTGAATAAGAGACAAATATTAATTTCTATATAAAATTACTATATGGATAAGCTTAAGTCAATCTTTATTTTTGTATCAGCTTGTAAGAAGCTTAAAGTTTCTGTAATCGGTATCTCTTTCAACTACCCTGATATCCGCACCCAGATTTCTGAGTTTGATATCAAAATCCTCATAGCCTCTCTGAATGTATCTGATATTATCAACCACGCTCTCGCCTTCGGCTGACAGTGCCGCAAGAACAAGCGCCGCTCCTGCTCTGAGGTCAGGTACCGAAATACCGGCTCCGGTATATTTTGAAACACCGTCGATGATAGCGGTATTACCTTCTACCTTGATATCCGCTCCCATCCTGATAAGCTCGTCAACATACTTGAATCTGTTCTCGAAGATACTCTCTGTAACGATACTGGTTCCTTCAGCAAGTCCCAGCACAACAGTTATCTGAGGCTGCATATCTGTGGGAAATCCCGGATAGGGAAGAGTCTTGATATGTGTATGTCTGAGATTTCTTGAGCATACAACCCTTACCTGATCGCCGTGTTCGGAAACCTCGCATCCGGTCTCGATAAGCTTTGCGCTGATGGATTCAAGGTGCTTGGGGATGACGTTCTTTACCATCACGTCGCCCTTTGTAGCAGCTGCCGCAAGCATGAAGGTTCCCGCTTCTATCTGATCGGGAACAATTGCGTAATCGGTTCCGTGAAGTCTCTGGACTCCCCTGATACGTATCACGTCTGTACCTGCACCCTTGATGTTGGCACCCATGGAGTTAAGGAAGTTCGCAACGTCAACCACATGAGGTTCCTTGGCTGCGTTTTCTATAATGGTCTTACCCTCCGCAAGTGATGCGGCCAGCATGACATTGATAGTGGCTCCCACACTTACGACGTCCATGTAGATATGGCTGCCCACAAGCTTCTCAGCTTTAGTCCTGATCATTCCGTGCTCTAATACAACCTCTGCCCCAAGAGCCCTGAAGCCCTTGATATGCTGGTCAATTGCCCTGCATCCGATGTCGCAGCCGCCGGGGAGTGTTACCTCTGCGGTCTTGTATTTACCGAGCATTGCACCGATCAGATAATAGGATGCCCTGATCTTCTTGATGTTATCATCACATACAACCGTATTGTTGATATTTGATGCATTTATCGTCACGCTGTGACGGTCTTCTTTTTTTACTATGATCCCGATACCGGTCATGGCATCCATAAGTACATTGGTGTCACGCACATCGGGAACATTCTCTATATGTACGGTATCATCGGTCATGACTGATGCGGCAAGAATTGGAAGTGCGGCATTCTTGGCACCGCCGATCTCCACTTCTCCCACCAGTGAGTTTCCACCGCGAATAAGGTACTGTTCCATAAAAGCCTCGTAATCTATCCGAATAGATAATAAGTACGGTGCGCTGTCAGGCACATACGCCTGCGGCACACACATGTAGAATTTACCACAAAATACTGTGTCTGTCCACCCTGAGCCCACTATATTTATGTAATATTAACAATAAAACTTGTATTTTTTCTTTAAGTTTGTAATTAATATACAATCAAAAAACGGTTTCGCAGTGCCTAGGCTTCCTTCTTCATCTCTGAATATGCTTCTTCTATCTTACCGCCCACGTATTTTCCGATATTTTTAAGGGTTTCCTTATCCAGTGCTTTAGGATCTATGGGATCAAGAAAACGCACCTTCACCTTCGTTCTTTTCACAAAGGGAATATGCCTGATAAGGATATTCTCCGTCCCCAGCATAACAAAGGGCTGGATCATGGCTCCGCTCTTAACTGCTATCTTAAAGCTTCCGTTGTGCATTTCAAGAAGCTTGTCCGAAGTATAATCCCTGTTTCTGGTCCCTTCCGGGAAAATAAGAACCGATACGCCTTCTTTTTCAAGCTCTATGGCCTTCATGATGACATTCAGGCCGCTTCTGGGATTTTTCCTGTCCAAAAACTGACAGTGAAGGATCCTCATCCATACATTTAACAGGGGGACATTATTGATGGATTTTTTCGCTATTACTCCCGTGGGACATTTACAGAGCGGGTATCCGATGACTATATCAAATATGCTTCTGTGGTTTGCCACATAAAGGACTCCCCCGTCTGAAGGTACCTTATCCCTGCCTGTCACTTCCAGCTTTATCCCGCAGATAAAGCTTACGCATCTGAACCCCCACATAACAACGGAGTTTGCAAGCCTGTCTCCCGCAGTCCTGTTTTTTTTGCCCATCAGATATGAGATGAGCATTAAAGGCATGGTAAGTATAAGGAAAAAGACTACATATATGAGTGCCAGTAATAATCTGATCATCGTATCTCTCCTTTGATCTTTACAGCATTCCTTCTTTTTCAAGATCTGCAAGATAATCGCATATAAGGTAATATACGCCTGTGGATCTGTCATCAGGTTCAAAAACCGCAGACTCCACATTCAGTCCCGACAGATAATGAAACATCTGCTGCATGGTCATGTTATATTCATATCCCCTGAGGATATAGTTTGCGCACATGAGTTTTCTTATATGATCTCTCATCTCAGCATCGCCGTTTATTCCGGACGATACAGGATTGGTTATCTCTCTTCGCCTGTTATTGATGTCCTGGGCATCAGCAAGGATCCTTCCCACAAGAAGATCACAAAGCTCCTTGTCTATAGCCTGCCTTGTAACGATATATGTCATGGCCCCGTACATATATCCGTCTTCTAACTGCGTTTCATTACCGCGAAAATAATCCTTATACCCGGTTATCTCATTATAGTAGGTAGACTCGCCCGAAGCCCTGTAAAGTTCTGTCAGTGCCCTGAAGGATGCGGCATCGCTTTTGATCACATTTCCGCTTTGGGAATATATGGACGACGCTTTCTGAAGACATTCGGTGGCAAGAGAGCTGTCATAGTCTTTATACAAAAAACTGAACTTTGCAAGGATCGTGGCATACACTACGGCATCATTGCCTTCGCTTCCCTGATAGTCCCTGCCGGATATCCAGTCCCTGACAACAGTGAGTGCGTCAGGAGCTCCGGAAACAATGGAATCGGAAGAATCCGGCTCATCATCCTTTTCAAACCACTCATATGCCTGGAGGTAATCAAGGACCGTCTCGGGATCAGCGGACAGATCCCTGCATGCCGCAGCCACGGCATCCCCATATTCCCGGGCCAGATCTTCGTACATGGTATCGGATATCTCAAACTCCTCCGAACACCCGTAGATATCACATTCAACGCGGTATCTGCCTTCTGTCTTCAGATCGGAAAAAGAAGCCTTGATGAGAGTATCTCCCATCTTCGAATTTTCAAATGCCCCCTCGTAAATGATCCTTCCCTGATCCATGTCTCTGACGGAAAAATACTCCGGCACTCCGCCTTCAGGCGACAGCCTTAAAATAACATATTTTTCCGAGCCCGAAGAATAGCCCCTTTTGTCAGCCATGATGCCCGGGACCGATGCAGGCAGTTCATAATCAAGCACAGCAACAGGTTCCATGCTGCCTCCGCCTAAAAAAACCGCATTTTTCGAGCACGCAGAAAGGATGCACATTATGCATAAAAAAAGTAAGGCATATGAAATTTTATGTTTTTTCACATGCCTCACTTTATCACTCCCGCATATAAAAACACACGGGATATTTTACCACTCACACAGACGTAATGTCCACTTTTAGCTTACCATATCTATCTGCTGCACTGTCCCTGCTCTTCCGTCTTCGTATAAAAACATACCGGTGGACCTTACGATGGCTTCCGTTTTATTAAAGTCATCCTTCAGGGAAAAATCCGCATCGGCATGGGTAAGGTTTATTGCGCCGACTCCCGCATCCTTAAAGCTTATCAGCTTATCCTTACCGTCTTCATCCCTTACCCAGACCCTCAGTTTATGGAAGATATCATCATCCTCATCTATCCACCCGTCTCCGTCCTCGTCATATTCGGACAGTTCCTTAAAACCGTTACCCGAAGAGGTGCCGAATAATTCAGAGCCGTCATTTACCTTTCCGTCCCCGTTTTTATCAAGTGCGATAAATCCGCTTCCGGACGCCGGGCTGCTTATCAGTTCCTCACTTCCGTCCGCATCCAGATCAAAGTAAAAATGCTGGTCGGACAAAGACGCAACGGATGAGTTCAGATTGATCACCAGAGGATCAATACAGGTATTAAAGGACAGTCCCAGATTCTTCTCAGCATAATCCGCAAATCTCCTGCTCATACCCACATTAATGTCATATTCGATCTCTCTTCCGTCCGCGCACCTTGCTTTGCCTCTTGCTGCAAAACTCATGCTCTCATTTTCTTCATAATAATCCTGTCTTACATAATCCACTCTGTATACATTTGTCGACATATACGCATCAGGGTTCTTTATCTGATCCCCTGCATGCGACTCGTAATCAGATCTTACCCCGCTCATCATTTCATGGATCCTATCCCTGAACTCTTCAAAAAGAACGGAAAAGATATAAAGAAGGGACATATGCCTTGCATAGGCATCCTCCATGGACTGCGGAGTTTCGCTTTTTCTCACGATATCCGTCCTGATACCGGTTGTCATATCCTTCATGATGTCAAAGGCTATGGGACGTTTTTCTTCCTCAGTTCCTGCAGCGTTTTCCTTTTTATCCGCCTTTTTTTCTTCAGCTTCCTCCTCTCCGTATTTTCCCAGCAGGGTGTTCAGAAATCCCGATCCACCGCCCATTCCGGGTGCCTGGTACGCATTTCCCCCGATCTTTGATATTTTGTAGCTCCTTGCTGAATAATTCACAGCGCTAAAGCTGCGTTCGGACTCCATTCCTGTGACCGAACTTTCAATCCTCAAATTTTCTCTCCTTTCATAAATAAGGGTATATTTAACAAACCGGTTGCTGAGTTTCCGGTCTATCATCTCGTTAATTTTGTAAAAAAAAGCAATAAAATAAACGCCTCCGGGATTCCGGAGCTTGCAACAGATCTGCCCGAATCCTTTCCGCGTTTTCCTTTTGATATTTGATTAAAAAAAGAGCAAAGCTTTTTTGCTTTGCTCTTTATATCGGCATAAAAACCTTTATTCTTTAGTCTTCATCTGATGAGCTTTTTCTACGGACGTTTTCGGAATGACGATATTTTCCAGGAAAGGATTGATGATGATGCCGAATATCCCGTTATCGCTTCCGTCAGGATTCTTCGCAAGGAGCATTCCCGCCATCTGTGAAAAGCGCAGTGCCACATTATCCTGAGTGTACATCTTCATGACACCGTTTGGATCATCCTTTTTCTTTGCGCTTTCAACCGTAGCACTGTCACTGAAGAGGACAAAAAATCTCTTTCCGTCAGGAGCGGTGAGAACGGGGAATCTGACTTTTGCTTTCTCGTTTATCAGCTTGTTTCCGCCTTCATCAACTTCAGCCAATATCTCGGCAGGAGCAAGGAGCTCCGCTTTGTCGAGTTCTTCCATGAACATGGCCTGGTGGGATGGATTAGGCTCCTTGCCGTCGGCTTTTATCAGCTGCATGGCACCCACCAGCATGGGGTTTGAAACACTTTTATTGATCTCCATATCATCTCCTGTTGTAATTGATCAGACATCCCTTGAGAATGATCTGTCTTTCTTCATCCGTAAGACTTCCGAGAGTCATTTCAAAAGGAACAAGTTTCTTTTCTTCAGTATCCACACGGTATGCGGTGATCTTATCCGTTTTGTCCTCTATGGCCTTCTTTATACCGGGAACAAATATATAATCAAGGTTCCTGAAAGGAAGGTCGCCTGAAGGGATTATAAAAGGAAGCATCCCCCAGTTTATAAGATTTGATCTGTATCTCTTGGTGGCATATTCATTGGCGATATTCGCCCATCCGCCGAGAACCTTCTGGCAGCTTGCAGCCTGCTCTCTTGCGGAGCCGTCTCCGGGCTTTACGGCAAAAATGGTAGATCCGAAACCGGTATTTTCATGTCCCGCAGCCGGAAACTCGGACTTAACGATCTCCATAACCTGTCTTACCCAGGGTGAATTCTTGCAGGGACTTTCTCCGGCCATACGGTCTTCCTCTGCTTTTCTGACTTCCTTGGCTCTTCCCACATATTCGGGATCCTTACGGCTGAGAGCAAATTCAGCAAGCCCAAGAGGATTTGATCTGTAGCTTGATGTCTCACCGGAAGGGATGAGCTCATCAGTTGTTGTTACGGGATCATGTATCTCCGAAACCACCTTGAGTACAAGATTCTCGGGAAGCGCTCCCATCTTAGGCCAGTCCTTGATATTGGGTCCCAGTATGAGCTCTGCATCGGGATCTGCTTTATTACCCGAATCAAAAACTCTCTTAGCGTAAATGGAACTGTCAAAATGATACTTGTAAGTTCCAAGGTTTCCTTCGAAATACTCGGCACTTGTAAGCACTCCGCCGTTTGCCGCGGTAGCCGCAATGCTTCTTGCATCCATAAGAGCAACGGAAGCAACCTGACCGTTTTGAACCTTCGAGCCTTCCCTGTTGGGGAAATTTCTCGTAGAGTGACGGATACTGAACGCATTGTTTGAAGGGGTATCTCCCGCACCGAAACAGGGTCCGCAGAATGCAGTCTTAAGTACTGCACCTGTTTCAAGTATGGTCGCCGCGCATCCGTTTTTGATGATCTCCATATATATAGGCATGGACGCAGGATAAACGCTAAGTGTAAACTCACCGTTTCCGATAGATGCGCCCTTAAGGATATCGGCTGCAGCACAGATATTTTCAAAACCGCCGCCTGCACATCCTGCTATGATCCCCTGGTCAACATGGAACTTACCGTTCCTGAGTTTGCTCATAAGTTCGAATTCAACCTTGTCGCCAAAAGAAACCTTAGCCGCTTTTTCAGCTTCATGGATTATATCTTCGGGATTAGCATTAAACTCATCTATGGTCACTGCATTACTGGGATGGAAAGGCATTGCGATCATGGGCTTTATCTCGGACAGATCTACGATGACTGCCCCATCGTAATATGCGATATCACCGGGATCCATCTTGCTGTATGCATCGGCTCTTCCATGAATCTCAAGGTATTCCTTTGTCTTGTCGTCGGTTACCCAGATTGATGACAGACATGTGGTTTCCGTGGTCATTACATCCACACCGATCCTGAAATCCTCGGAAAGGGAAGCAACTCCGGGGCCCACAAATTCCATGACCTTATTCTTAACGTATCCGCTCTTAAATACCGCACCGATAATGGCTATGGCAACGTCCTGGGGACCGACGCCCTTTCTGGGAGATCCTGTCAGATATATCGCAACCACTCCGGGCATTGCTATATCATATGTCTGTTCAAGCAGCTGCTTTACAAGCTCGGGACCGCCTTCACCCATTGCCATGGTTCCAAGTGCTCCGTATCTTGTATGTGAATCAGAGCCCAGGATCATTCTTCCGCATCCGGCCATCATCTCTCTTTCGAACTGATGAATTACCGCCTGATGAGGAGGAACATAGATTCCGCCGTACTTCCTTGCTGCTGAAAGTCCGAATACATGGTCGTCTTCATTGATTGTTCCGCCAACCGCGCAAAGGGAATTATGGCAGTTGGTAAGGACATAGGGAATGGGGAATTTCTCAAGTCCCGACGCCCTTGCCGTCTGAATGATACCGACGAAGGTGATGTCATGGCTTGCAAGGGAATCGAATCTGATCTTGAGATTCTGCATATTTCCGGAAGTGTTATGCTTTTCAAGGATCCCGTATGCCATGGTGTTCTTGGCAGCCTCTTCCTTTACAGGCATCTTCCCGGTAAGAGAAGCGACTTTTTCTGCGCATCCTTCGTTTTCTTCGATGAGCTCTGCACCGTTTACAAGGTACGCTCCGTTATCTGTACATCTGATCATAATAATCTCCTTAGTCAAACGATACCGGAGCATCTGCCCCGGTATCATAACCCATGATAAATCGTTTCATCATAAGGCTTTAATTATTTAACCGATTTTGAAGAATTCTTTCTGAGAGTAACCTTGTCAAGCTTCCAGATTTCATCAACATACTGCTGGATGGTTCTGTCAGATGTGAACTTTCCGGAATTTGCAACATTGAGGATGGCACTCTTTGCCCATGCGGACTGGTTTCCGTAATAATCCACTATTCTCTGTCTTGCATCGGAATAGGATTTGAAATCCTTGAGGATGAAGTAGGTATCAGCCTTGGATGTGGATTGTGTATTGAGAAGGCTGTTGTAAAGAGGTCTGAACAGCTCGGTGTCGGAAGCATAGGTTCCGTTGATGAGCTGCATGAGTCCTCTTCTGATGTCGGGATCGTTGTTGAAGATCTGCATGGGATCATATCCGCCGTTATTCTCGAAGGAGATGACCTCGTCGGAACTCATACCGAAGATGAATGCATTCTCTTCACCTACTTCCTTTACGATCTCTACATTTGCACCATCCATTGTTCCGAGAGTGAGGGCACCGTTTAACATAAACTTCATGTTACTGGTTCCGGATGCCTCCTTGGAAGCCGTGGAGATCTGCTCTGAAACATCAGCTGCCGCAAAGATAAGCTCAGCGTTTGATACATTGTAGTTCTCGATGAAAACTACCTTCATGAGGCCCTTTACATCGGGGTCGTTATTGATAACATCGGCAACAGAGTTGATAAGCTTGATGGTAAGCTTTGCGTTTCTGTATCCTGCTGCAGCCTTTGCTCCGAAGATAAATGTCCTGGGTGTGAACTCCATATCGGGATGATCCTTGATCTCGTTGTAGAGATACATGATATGAAGGATGTTCATAAGCTGTCTCTTATACTCATGGAGACGCTTGACCTGTACGTCGAAAATGGATCTGGGATCGACATCGATGCCGTTAGCCTTTGAGATATACTCTGCAAGCCTTACTTTGTTACGGTACTTGATGTTCATGAACTCCTTCTGTGCCTTCTTGTCGTCGGCATAGATGGCAAGCTCGTGAATATGAGGAAGATTGGTGATCCACTCATCTCCGATATGATCGGTTACCCAGTCTGCAAGAAGTTCGTTTCCGTGAAGGAGGAATCTTCTCTGGGTGATACCGTTAGTCTTGTTATTGAACTTTTCGGGGAACATCTCATAGAAGTCCCTGAGTTCCTGCTTCTTAAGGATCTCAGTGTGAAGTTCGGCAACACCGTTTACGGAATAGCCTGAAACGATAGCCATATGAGCCATCTTAACCTGTCCGTCGTAGATGATAGCCATCTTGCGGATCTTCTCGTTAACATCAACTCCGGGCTGGCCTTCGTATTTTGCCTTGATCTGCTCGATGAAACGTCTGTTGATCTCTTCGACGATCTGGTAGACTCTGGGAAGAAGACGGCTGAAAAGCTCTATGGGCCACTTCTCAAGTGCCTCGCTCATGATGGTGTGGTTTGTGTATGCACAGGTCTTTGTAGTAACCTCCCATGCCTCGTCCCACTCAAGACCGTAGTCATCCATCAGTACTCTCATAAGCTCTGCGATGGCAACGGTAGGATGGGTATCGTTGAGCTGGAAGGTGACCTTCTCGTAGAACTTCTTAATATCCTTGTGTGTACGCATATATTTTTCAACAGCTTCCTGAACGGATGCAGAGATGAAGAAATACTGCTGCTTGAGTCTGAGCTCCTTTCCTGCGTAGTGGTTATCGTTGGGATAAAGGACCTCGACGATATTTCTTGCAAGATTCTCCTGCTCAACGGATCTCTGATAATCACCCTTGTCAAATGCATCCAGCTGGAAGCACTCAACAGGCTCTGCGTCCCAGATCCTTAAGGTGTTAACGATGCCGTTTCCGTAACCTACGATGGGAAGATCGAAGGGGATCGCTCTTACTGACTGGTAATCCTTCTGGGTGAAGATACCTCTTCCCTTCTCATCTGTATGAACATCAACATATCCGCCGAACTTGATCTCCTTGGCATATTCGGGACGACGAAGTTCAAAAGGATTGCCGTTTGCAAGCCAGTTATCGGGAACCTCTACCTGATATCCGTCCTCGATCTTCTGCTTGAACATACCATAACGGTATCTGATACCGCATCCGTATGCGGGATATCCGAGAGTGGCAAGTGAATCAAGAAAACATGCAGCAAGCCTTCCGAGACCTCCGTTTCCCAGTGCGGCATCGGGTTCCTGGTCCTCAACCACATTAAGGTCAAGCCCCATCTCATCACATGCTTCCTTGACAGCCTTGTATGCCTGCATATTAATGAGGCTGTTTCCGAGAGCTCTTCCCATAAGGAACTCCATGGACATATAGTAGACCGTCTTGGGATCTTCCTTCTCATATGCCTCCTGGGTCTCTATCCACATATCCATGATCTGATCCTTTATGGCATAGGATACAGCCTGGAAGATCTGCTGCGGGGAAGCCTCCTCCATGGTCTTTCTGAAAAGGGTCTTCACATTGTAATTGACACTTCTCTTAAACAGTTCCTTATCAAATTTTTCTCTTTTTGTGGCTGCTGAAGTAGTTTTCAATTTGCTTTCTCCTTTTTTACTTCTTTTTTACGGATATCGTGACTTTTTCGCCGTTGATATCCCATTCCTTTGTAAAATCGTATGTCTCACCGGAAGTGATCTCATCCGCAAGAAGCTTTGTGGCGATCTGTGCCTCATTCTTTCTTACGATACCGAGAAGTTTTTCATTTCCGCTCAGTGAAATGAGAATGTGATCCATAACTTCAAAGCCGGAATCCTTACGCATTGTCTGGACCTTCGACACAAGTTCTGCCGCAAATCCTTCTTCGATCAGTTCGTCGGTAAGGTTAAGATCAAGGACTACGGTCATGCCGTGATCCTCAGAAGCTTCGAAACCTTCCTTCCTGGTCATCTCTATCAGAAGATCATCCTTTGAAAGCTCTATGGAATTGCCATCCACATCAAACTTAAGAACGCCTGCTGCCTCAAGCTCATCCATAGCCTTATTGCCGTCGATCTCCTTAAGAACTT
Source organism: uncultured Lachnospiraceae bacterium (assembly GCA_946631935.1). Taxonomy (GTDB): domain Bacteria; phylum Bacillota; class Clostridia; order Lachnospirales; family Lachnospiraceae; genus AC2028. The sequence continues at coordinate 13,984 of CAMPAP010000135.1, forward strand.
TTTGGATGCCGCCAAGCTGCTTTCCGTACTTAGGTCCCACGGTCTTAAGCTGGGGCTTGAAGATATAGGTGGTAAAATCCCTTACATCATCCGCAAATACCACCTCTTTGACATTAAGCTCTTCCTTGATGATATCAGTATAGAATCCGTCAAGTTTCTCCTCGCTCTTAATGTACATCTTGGGAATGGGCTGACGGTTCTTGACACTTCCTTCATTTCTGCAGGCACGTCCCAATACTACCGCATCAAGAACTGTTTCCATCTTCTCCTCAAGTAATTTGTCTATATGTGATTCATCCGCTACAGGATAATCGCACAGATGAATGCTCTCCGGAGCATTTGCATCGGAGGACCTGACAATATTCTGGTAAATGCTCTCTGTCATGAAGGGAATCATGGGTGCTGAGAGTTTTGATACGGTAACAAGTGCAGTATAGAGTGTCATATACGCATTTATCTTGTCCTGCTCCATGCCCTTTGCCCAGAACCTTTCACGGCTTCTGCGCACATACCAGTTACTCATCTCGTCAACAAATTTCTCAAGTACAGCACATGCTTCAGGGATCTTATATTCGTCAAGATAAGTATCTGTTTCCTTCACGCAGGTATTAAGCCTTGAAAGAAGCCACTTATCCATAACGGTAAGCTTATCGTATTCAAGCTTATACTTTCCTGCATCGAATCCGTCAATATTCGCATACAGAACAAAGAAAGCATATGTATTCCAAAGCGTTCCGAGGAATTTCCTCTGTCCTTCGATGACCGAAGCCTCGGAAAATCTCTTGGGAAGCCAGGGGGCTGCGCTTGTATAGAAATACCATCTGATGGCATCAGCACCAAACTTGCCGAGAGCTTCCATGGGGTCGACTACATTTCCAAGGTGCTTGCTCATCTTTCTGCCCTGCTCGTCCTGGACAAGACCCAGAACTATAACGTTCTCATAAGGGGATTTATTGAAAAGAAGTGTTCCTTCTGCCATAAGAGAGTAGAACCATCCTCTTGTCTGGTCCACAGCCTCTGAGATAAATGCCGCAGGGAACTGCTTTTCAAAGATATCCTTGTTCTCAAAAGGATAATGATGCTGTGCAAAAGGCATTGCACCGGAATCAAACCAGCAGTCGATGACTTCGGGAACTCTCTTCATCTCCCCGCCGCAGTCGGGACACTTGCAGGTTATCTCATCTATAAACGGCCTGTGGAGTTCAACTGTCTTTGCCTTCTCATCTCCGCTTGCTGCAAAAAGTTCCTCTCTTGAGCCTATGCAGATCCTCTTTCCGCACTCACACTCCCAGATATTGAGAGGAGTTCCCCAGTAACGGTTTCTCGAAAGAGCCCAGTCCTGTATATTCTCAAGCCAGTTGCCGAAACGTCCGGTTCCGATACTCTCCGGCATCCAGTGAACGGTATTGTTATTCTTTACAAGATCGTCCTTAACCGCAGTAACCTTTATGTACCATGACTCACGGGCATAGTACAAAAGCGGAGTATCACATCTCCAGCAGAAAGGATAATCATGCTCAAACTTAGGTGCGTCAAAAAGCTTGCCGTCGCTGTCAAGATCCTTGAGAACAAGCGGATCCGCATCCTTTACAAACTTTCCTTCATAAGGGGTGTCGGAAGTCATATTACCCTTGCCGTCAACAAACTGCACAAAGGGAAGATCGTATTCTCTTCCCACACGTGAGTCGTCTTCACCGAAGGCGGGAGCTATATGAACGATACCTGTACCGTCTGTCATGGTTACATAATCGTCCATTACGATGTAATGAGCCTTTTTGTGCTGCTTATCGGCAGCCTTTGCAGCGCCTTCAAAAAGAGGTTCATATTCCATCCTCTCAAGATCGCTGCCCTTATACTTTTCAATAACCTCGTAAGCAGGTGCATCCTCTGTCTTGAATTTTCCGAGAAGGGTATCCGCAAGAGCCTCGGCGAGAATATATGTATAGCCGTCAGCAGCCTTTACCTTTACATAGCTTTCGGAAGGATTGACGCAGAGCGCGACGTTTGAAGGAAGTGTCCAGGGAGTAGTAGTCCATGCAAGAAAATAGAAATCCCCGTCCTTAGCCTTAAAACGTACAACCGCGGAACGCTCCTTTACTGTCTTGTATCCCTGTGCCACCTCATGGCTTGAAAGAGGAGTTCCGCACCTTGGGCAGTAGGGAACTATCTTAAATCCCTTGTAAAGAAGTCCCTTATCCCAGATGGTCTTAAGAGCCCACCATTCGGACTCGATATAGTCATCGCTGTAGGTGATATAAGGATTTTCCATGTCAGCCCAGAAGCCGATCTTGGAAGAAAAATCCTCCCACATCCCCTTATATTTCCATACGGACTCTTTACACTTTCCTATAAAGGGCTCAAGTCCGTAGTCTTCGATCTGCTCCTTTCCGTTGATGCCAAGAAGCTTCTCTACTTCAAGTTCAACGGGAAGACCGTGGGTGTCCCATCCGGCCTTACGGGGAACCTGATATCCCTTCATTGTACGGTATCTGGGGATCATGTCCTTGATGGTCCTCGTCTCGACATGACCTATATGAGGCTTTCCGTTTGCAGTGGGCGGGCCGTCATAGAATGTATATACCGGTCCCTCCTTGCGGGAATCGATGCTCTTACGGAAGATATCATTCTCTTCCCAGAATTTTTCCACTTCAGACTCTCTTGCCGTAAAGGAAAGGTCTGAATTTACCTGCTTGTACATAGCCTCCGTAACCTCCTGATACTGCCGCCCACGCGGCTTTATGAAAAAAACAAACCTCACGGTAATGGCGCGAGGTCCATAGTGATCATATCTACATAATTAATGTTATTATTACAATGCAGACCAAAGGAAATTTTAGTTGAAAACGGCGAAAATGTCAATATAAACGGGCTTTTGCATTGTTTTTTGACCCGTATGAATATATAATGATTTGTGTGTTAAAAAACACTTCATTTTCCGTTCCCGGATGTTGAAAGCATATCACCACGCGGGACGGTTTCTGATATCCTCCAGAGGTTTAAAAGTGGCAAAAAAAGACTCCAAAAAGCCTGAAAAGGTCGCAAAAAAAGGCAGAAAAGGCACTATCTCAAGCAGAATGTACGCAGTTGCGATACTTCCTGTCATCCTGTTTGCGCTTGCCATCACATGTGCCGGGATCCCGTCCCTGACAGCCATCATGCGTGACAGTGCAAAAAAGGAACTCAGGGATGCTTGCATAAGCACCCAGCTTATCATGAACGCCACCTATCCCGGAGAATACAGACTGACAGGAAGCGAACTTCTCTATTTCTATAAGGGCGATACCGACATAACAAGGGATTACAGCGTAGTCGATACCGTGAACGAATCTACGGGAGTGGATATCTCCATCATCTATAAGGACACCAGGATCCTTACGACTCTGAAAAACGAAGAAGGCGAAAGGACCGTCGGAACAGGCATCGCGGACCAGATATACAAAAGCGTATTTGTGGAAGGCAACGAGGCCTTTTATGACAATACCCTGATAAACGGAAAAACCTATTATACCTACTATATGCCCCTTGTTTCCGGACACGGGAACACCCAGGGCATTCTGGGAGCGGCAAAACCATCCGAAGACGTGGATAAGGCCATACTGGACTATATCCTCATGCTTGCATGTCTTTCCATAGCACTGGGCATTGTGATGGTCCTCATAGTCATCAGGATCACACGTCCCATGACCCGCTCCATCGATTCCATTTTCAAATTCGTAAGGGAGGCATCCGAAGGAAACGAAACCGCGATCCTTGATGAACACGTCCTTCGCAGGCATGATGAACTCGGAGAGATTGGCGAGAGCGTTCTGAACATGCAGCGTTCCATGAGAAATCTCATGGAATCGGATCCTCTGACCAAGCTCTTTAACAGAAGGTCCGCTCACAGAAAGATCGCGACCATTGTTAACAAAGCAAAGCAGTCAACCGAAAGCTTCTGCGTTTCAATCGGTGATATAGACTTTTTCAAGCATGTAAACGATACCTACGGCCACGACGCCGGTGACGAAGTTCTCATAAAGGTAGCGGATATCATAAAAGATCACATGAAAAGCTACGGATTTGTCGCAAGATGGGGCGGTGAGGAGTTTCTGATGGTCTTTGACAGGACAAATCTTCTCATGGCAGAAAACGCTCTCTGGAGCCTTCTTGACAGGATCCGCGCTATGGAGATCCGCTACGAAAACTATATCATCAATGTCACCATGAGCTACGGCGTAAGCGAATGGAATAAAAAAGACAGTATCGACACCCTGATAAAGAGTGCCGATGACAAATTGTATTTTGCAAAAAACAGCGGCAGAAACCGTGTTGTCAGTTCTCTGGAAAAGAAAGAAGACGATGAATCCGGAGAAATAGAAAAGCTGCTGAAATCAATCAGCAGCGGTGCATCCGAAACCATGTACGGAAATGAGGATGATGATATTCATTTCGAAAACCTGTCCGCCGCAGAGCTCGAAGACATACTTAGCGGCAAGGCAGATGAAGAAGCCGAACTTACCGGCGATAACTTAATGTCAGATCCCGTTTCATTTTCCGAAACTTCTTATACCAGCTGATAATCATCCCTGTCCTATCCGTCCCATTCGCCAAAGCCTTTGACGACCCGGAACGTAGCTTTGGAAAGAATCATTATCTTTGATAATTATATCGGACAGCGCGCGTCCTTCTTTAGGCTTTTTCCTGCTTTTTTTCTCCCGGAACTATCTGAACGATAATAATGGCGGCAAACATCAGTGCGCTTCCTGCCATTTCCCTTACGGATAATTTCTGTCCGAGAAGCACAAATCCCCCAAGTACCGAAAACAGAGCTTCGCAGCTCATGAGGATCGATGCAACCCCCGGATCCAATTTGGACTGGCATACTATCTGGATGGTATATCCTGCGCCTCCGGACAAAACTCCCGCGTAAAGGATCGGAACCGCGGCTGCAAGTACAGAGCTTACATCCGGCTTTTCCACAATGAACATTATACAACTGCTGATGATGCTCACTGTCAAAAATTCGATGCAGGCAAACTTGATATTGTCCACTTCCCTGGAATATTTATCGATCACAAGTATCTGCAGGGCAAAAACAAATGCGCATGCAAGGATCAGAAGATCCCCGGCTGAAAAACTCATCTTTTCCTTCATTGTCAGGAAATAAAGTCCCGCAACCGATATGGCAACACACAGCCATATGACGGGGGATGGCTTTTTTCCGAGAAAGATCCCGAAAACAGGCACAAGCACTATATACATGGCCGTGATGAATCCTGCTTTTCCAACGGAATCCGTATATATGATCCCTATCTGCTGAAGATTGGTCGCAATGGTCAGAAGGATCCCGGTGATGATCCCGGCCTTCCATAATCTTGCGGATTTCCAGGTGTGGCCTTCAGGAAGATCCTTTGTTCCGGTTTTTGATCTTTTTCCTGCATCCGTTATCAGCGAAAAAACAAAGACCACAGCCGTGGCCAGATAAAATCTTGTTCCGGTAAATGTAAAAGGACCTGTACTTTCCATTCCGATACTCTGGAATGCAAATGCAAGTCCCCAGATCAATGCTCCTAAAAGCAGGAGCAGAGCATATCCGATACGTACTGATCTTTTCATAACAAACCTTTTTTCCTCATTGCCGCCTTTATATATTCCCTGACATCCGCACCGGTGGAAAGTCCCACCACATCCTCTGCAAGTTTTTCCGCCTCATCAAGTCTCCACTCGGAAAGACATCTTCTGGTCTCAGGAACAAGCAGGGGATCCACACTGAAAACCCTCAGTCCGAAACCTGCAAGCACCGGTATGATCATGGGATCGGATGCCGCTTCTCCGCATACGGAAACGGGCTTTCCCGCATCTGCGGCATTTTTTATCACGCTGCGGATCAGTCTGAGCACCGATGGCTGACTAACCGAATGAAGATATGCAACATTTCTGTTACCTCTGTCTGCCGCCATGCAATACTGCACCAGATCATTTGAACCTACGGAAAAGAAATCGCACTCATGTATGAGCATATCCGATATCACCGCAGCGGAGGGCGTCTCTATCATTGCTCCGATCTTGATATCTTCGTCAAATTCATGTCCTTCATCCCTCAGTTCACCTGTTATCTCATAGATGAGGGATTTGACCTCCCTCATTTCCTCTATGCAGCTGACCATGGGGATCATTATGGAGACATTTCCATAAGCGCTTGCACGCAGAAGAGCCCTCAGCTGCAAAGAAAAAACTTCTCTGCTGCCGAGGCTGAACCTTACACCTCTGTATCCAAGGAAGGGATTCTCCTCTTTTTCAAAGGAAAAATAGTTTCCCGGAACGGCTTTGTCTCCGCCTATATCAAGGGTCCTTATCACTATGGGCCTGCCATCAAGAGCCTTTACGATACTTGAATAAGTCCTTAGCTGTTCATCCTCCGTGGGTATATGGTCCGACTGCAAAAACAGATGCTCTGTCCTGTACAGCCCGACTCCTTCTCCGCCGTTATCGAGCATTTTCAGAACGCCCAGATGATCGCTGACATTACAAAAGATCCTGCACTCGGTACCGCAGGCCATTTCCGTCTTCATGCTGCGGAACTTTACAAGTCTTTCCTGATCTTTAAGATATTCTCTTTTTCTTGAGCTGAATTCCCTTATCTGTTCCGGAGCCGGTCTTTCATAAACATAACCGTTTATCCCGTCTACGATGACCGTGTCTCCGTCCGCTATTCCTTTTGTCACGCCTTCTGCGCCGTACACGGCGGGAATTCCCATTGCCTTTACAAGAAGGGCGGAATGGCTTGTGGCTCCTCCGGCTTCGCACACAACGGCAGAAACGCTCATATCCTTAAGAAGCCCTGCAAGATACGGCGTAAGTTCTGTCATTACCAGAACGGCTCCCGGGGCAGTCAGCTTTATCTGTCTTTCGATTTTTGCATCGGAATACCCTGCAGGCCCGGGTTCTGCCTTGAGAACCTTGGACACTCCTATCCCTATTCCTTTTGAAACCGCTATACCACTATACATATATTTTTCCGCTTATCTTACGTCTGCCGGGCAGGTCTTACAGGCAAAACCTGTATGCCGCACCAAACAGCCCGTGCCTTACATGATGCACATTACTTTGATGTAATCTTCAGTCTTATCTCTCATGATCTCAAACCCTTTGTAAAAATCTTCGGGAGAAAACCTGTGAGTTATAAGTTTTTCCGGGCTTATCTTACCTGATGCGATGCTTTTCAAAACAACATTCCAGTCATCATCCTCAGAACGTGTAAATGAGGAATTCCAGGTACCCGTTACGGTAAACTGCTTTCTTAATATCTTCCAGTATTCATCCCTTGTCAGATTCATATCCGATGCGGGATTTCCCACAAGCTGAAGTCTGCCGGAGGGGCCCAAAACATTCAGTCCCAGACTGACCGATTCATTTTTACCCACGCATTCGAAGAAAACATCCGCACCGTTTCCTTCTGTCTTTTCATTTATAAAAGCCTGTATGTCGCCTGCGTTAAAATCGGCATAACACTCTTTAGGTATTCCAAGATGAGACAGATGATCTTTTTGTGAAGATTTATTGCCCACACCAAGTATGTTCCTGTAGCCCATACTCAGAAGATGCATGACCACAAACAGTCCTATGGTTCCAAGACCGCATACCACTATACATGCAGCTTTTTCGATCCCCTGAGTTTTACCGCAAAGGCCCGCTTTTCTTATGGCATGATATGCAACCGAGAGGGGTTCTAACATGGCTGCCTGTTCATATGTCACTTCATCCGGAAGGATAATGAGATTGTCTGCGGGTACTTTGACGTATTCCGCAAAACCTCCGTCGCATCTCGAGCCCAGATAATTATAATTCACGCACATCTCATACTCCCTTTTTTTGCAGGGAGCACATTTATGACAGGGAATAAGAGGAAAGATCCCCACTCTTTTGTTAAGAAGGGTGTCGGGAACATTTTTCCCGGTCATGACAACTTTACCCGAAAACTCATGTCCCGGAATAAGAGGATGATGATAAGCCCCGTTTTTAAAGATCCTGGGAATATCAGATCCGCAGATTCCCGCAGCCTTTACCTCAATTATGACGCAGTCATCATCGGAAACGCTGTTTTCTTTGTTAAGTCCGCAGAGCCTGCCGCTGCCAAGCTCCGGCCCCGGGATCTCTTCAAGGGAAAAATCCCCGATATTTTTCAGTACGTAAGCTTTCACTCTTTGATCTCTTTAAATCTTTTAAGATCGGCCGGTGTGGTGATCTTAAAATTATCTTCATCTCCGTCTATGCACCTGATATCCATTCCGCACATGACAGCAGGCTGCATGGATCCGCTTATTTCAAGTATCCTGTCGGGAAGAAGATCCTCGTTTGCCCTAAGATACTTTCCGAACTTAAACCCTTCAGGAGCCTGTCCTGCGGCTATGCGGCTTCTGTCAAGATTTCCCAAAACCCTGCCGCCTTCAACCTCATAAACGGTATCCTTCATGGGAAGAACCGGAAGAACCGCATCGGATCCTTTCAGGGCATCAGTTATCTTTTCTATCAGTTCTTTTTTTACCATGGGCCTTGCGGCATCATGAATAATGACATTGTCGTCATCATTTAAGAAATCCTTAAGTGCTCTGAGCCCGCTCAGTATGGAAAGCTGTCTGTTTGATCCGGGATCTGCAAAGTCCAAAGGCTTTTCATCATTTTTTACAAGCGATCTGACAAGATCCCTGTACTCCGGAGCCGCTACCACCATTATCCTGTCTATCAGGCCGGACTCTTCGAATACTTCAAGGCAGTATGAGATCACGGGCCTGTTTCCCGCCATAAGATACTGCTTGGGAATATCTCCTCCCATTCTTGTTCCGGTTCCGCCGGATAACAAAATGACAGCGTTCATCAGCCAAACCTGCTCCTGATATCCTTAATGATGTTGGAGTAGCTATCCTTCTTATGGAAAAGCACCGTGGTCCCCAGTACAAAGCCGCTCATACCCATGGGAGCATACTTTTCGATCTTATCCATTCCGCAGGCTCCGTCCCATATAAGGTCAAAGTGCATGGATTTTTGCAGTTCAAGAAGGTATGATATCTTTTCTCCGACATAGGGCAAAAACATCTGGCCCGCATTTCCGGGATTTACACTCATTACAAGAACCTTGTCCACGATCCTTAAAAGTTCCAGTATGGACTCAACGCTTGTTCCGGGATTTATGGCTATGCCCGGTGTGATCCCGGCATTGATGATCTTCTGAAGCGTGGTGGAAGGGTGATACTCTGCCTCCGGATGGATATATACGATATCGCCCTTTCTGAGCCTGTGTAAAAACATCTCGATATTATTGTTTGGATGCTCGATCATTAAATGCACATCCAAAGGCTTTTTGGTTGCCCTTGAGATAAATTCCATATCATAAAGGCTCATGGCAAAGTTCGGCACATACCTTCCGTCCATGATATCTATATGAAAATAGTCGACTCCCGCTTTTTCAAGAGCCTTGACCTCATCATTGAGTCTTCCGAAATCCGCACACATCATTGATGCATGTATGTTAAATCCCATTTTCCCCTCCTCCTTAACAGCCTTTTTTACTATACAATGCAAAAACCGGTTAAGCAACATTTAAGTAAACAAACTTAAAACACATATATCATATTATGCCAAAATGCTTAAATGCTTTATATATCCCATCCTCATATATCGAATCGGTTACATAATCGGATGCCAGCAACAGTTCGGGATTTCCCTGACCCATTGCTATTCCGTGTGCGGCGGCAGTTATCATCTCCATATCGTTCATACCGTCTCCCACCGCATAGATATTATCTTCAGGAACATCATAGTATTTTCTTACTTTCTCCATTCCCGTTGCTTTTGAATGTCCCTTGGGAACAAATTCAACCACTATGCCGTTATGATTAATGGTATCCAGAAAACCGCCCAGCTTTTCCGTAACCGCATCAAAATCCGTATCATCGGTTATATCAGCGCTGAATTTATTAATGGGATCATCAGGTGTGAGCATATCCATTCTTTTTGCCCTGTCTCCCAAAGACTCCCACAGCGTTGCCGCGAAAGGATCATCGGGAAAATCCTCAGGGTCAAAAAAACAATACTGCGTTCCTTCCAGCACCACCGGCATGTGCTCTTCCTTAAGCACTTCAAGGGAAAGTTTTACCTGATCAAATGTAAGAAGCTTGTTGTAATGAACCTTACCCCCTATTTCCACATAGCAGCCGCATGCAGCCACATATCCGTCCATACCCAGATCGTCCAGCGCCTTATACATGGTATTGGATCTTGACCTTCCGGTATTTATGAATACCTTGTTTCCAAGAACCCTTGCCAGTCTGATGGCATCAATGGTGCTGTCCGGGATCCTGAGTTTCTCATCCCAGATGGTCATATCAATATCAAGAAAGATCAGATTCATTTGATAACCCTTTCCTTATCTTTATCCGTATCCTTTACCGTTTCTTCCGTAAGCATGAATCCTGTCATAAACGGGATCGTAAACATTATGGGAAACGCATATCTTGCATGCTTCATAAAGCAGGGCCCGGCCATGCACACAAGCAGTGTAATGAGCTGCATGGCATAAAGATGCGAGCTGCCTTTGTATTTCCGTATCAGGATAAACATGATAATGGTCCACAGCCCGGGACTTTGCAACATTCCGAAAAATGATATCCTGTCTATATATCTGTAAAAATAGATGAGCAGTTCATCCGCACCTTCAAACAGTCCCGTCCTTGTAAAAAGTTCCGAGTCCCCCTCATATCTGACTGAGGTGTCGGTTTCGGGATCAAACCATCCATAGCCGCTTAAGAAAAACGATTCAAAATAAGTTCCCGGATGTTTGAAAAACATCTTAGCCCAGGTCCCTATATAATCCATAACAACATCCCCCGATGCGGATACATCATAGAACTGCTTTACGGTATCGGAGATGGTGGGATCGTAGTGTTCGATCATATATTCATAATTTCCGAAAAGCGCATTGATCGATTCCTTCTCTTTATCCGTAAGTTCGTCTTCATACCTGGTAAGATACAGCGATGTCTGCTGCATGGGGACGGACATCATTTCCTTCAGTCCGTCATTTTCGGCACCCCGGGCTTCTTCTATTCCGGATGAAATTGCAGTGCATATCGCAAGAGGAAGTATCAGCAGAAAAACTGATTTTTTCACAAGAATGCGGCCACCCTTATCTTCTGCATTTTTCAGGGCATGTATGCACATTA
>CAMPAP010000136.1 GCA_946631935.1 uncultured Lachnospiraceae bacterium
ACCGAATGGGAGTATTAACATGGCCAAATGGTTTGAAATAAGAAAAAAAGGAGAATTTACCGAATGGGGCAAAGCCCTTGGGATAGATCCTCTCTGTGCCAGAGTCATCAGAAACAGAGGTATTGAAAGCATCGAAGAAGCCAGGAAATACCTTGATGGAGGAGAAGAACTGCTTCACGATCCTTTTCTTCTTCCGGATATGGATAAAGCTGTATGCGGCCTTCTGAGATATATTGACGACGGAAAAAAGATCCGTATCATCGGGGATTATGATGTTGACGGCGTTACGTCCACATATATACTGATGACATGTATCGGGGCTGCAGGCGGAAATGTGTCTTATGCGATCCCTCACAGACAGAAGGATGGTTACGGTATCAATGAGGATATGATAAGGGATGCCGCAGATGAAGGAGTAAAGCTTATCATAACCTGCGATAACGGTATTTCCGCAGCTGAGCAGATCAGGTACGCTTATGATATCGGAATCGAAGTGATCGTTACTGACCACCATCAGGTGCCTTTATCAGAGGATCCTTCAGGAGAAAAAAGAGAGATACTTCCTTCATGCATTGCCGTTGTTGATCCCCACAGGGATGGAAGCATATATCCCTTTAAAGAGATATGCGGGGCCATGGTCGCATATAAATTCATGACCGCTCTTGAAAAAAAGAGACCATCAGATGGATTAAAAGAAGCTCTCTTAAGAGCAAGGCAGTTTGCCGCACTTGGAACTGTCTGCGATGTTATGGAGCTTACGGATGAAAACAGGGTCATTGTAAAGCTTGGCCTTGAAGATATGAAAAAAACCGATAATATCGGCATAAGATCTTTGATGGAATCAAACAGCCTGTCTCCGGAGGATCTAAGTACATATTCCCTTGGCTTTGTAATAGGACCCAGCATCAATTCAACCGGCAGGCTTGAAAGTGCGGCAGAATCCGTAGGTCTTCTTTTATCAAATGACAGATCTGAGTGCCTTAAAGCGGCAGTAAGGATCCGTGAGCTTAATGATGAAAGAAAAGACATGACGTCCTCCGGTTATGATCTTGCTGTAAAAATGATAGAAGAAAAGGAACTTTTGAAAAACAAGGTTCTTGTGGTTTTTCTTCCTGATGCTCACGAAAGCATAGCAGGACTTATTGCGGGAAGATTAAAAGAAAAATATTACCGCCCCGTACTTGTTGTCACCAAGGGTGAAGACGGACTTAAAGGTTCAGGAAGGAGCATACCTGCTTATGATATGTTTAAGAAGCTTTCCGAGGTAAGGGATCTTTTTACAAAAATGGGCGGACATGCCATGGCTGCGGGATTTTCCCTTGATGAAAATAATCTTTCGCTCCTTTCGGAAAAACTTAATGAAAATGCGGGGCTTACGGATGAAGATCTTGAAAAGCCCGTAATGATAGATGCCGTTGTCCCTCTTGATTATCCCACCATGGGCCTTTTAAAAGATCTGAAAAAAATCGAGCCTGTGGGAACCGGAAATCCCGGTGCTTTATTTGCCGCAAGAGATGCCCGGATCGTATCTGTTTCAAGAATGGGAAAGGATAAAAAGTACGGGACTTTGATGGTGCAGTCCGGAAGAAAGACTTTCCGTATGACATATTTTGGCGATATGGATGAATTTGACTCATATATAGCCGAAAAATACGGATCTGATACTCTGCAATGTATCTATGATAAAAAGGGTTCATTGAAGATGAATATATGTTATGAGTTAAAGATCAATGAATTCAGAGGAAACGAAAACGTAGATTACAGGCTGAAATACTACATGTGACAAGGCTTTTTGGAAACTCGTTTTTTATTAATAGTTTCTTTAGAATTTTTATGAATTTATTATGCTTTGGACACATTTTTGACACATATAAGGTTTAAATTATAATACATAAATAACTAATTCAGTTTAGTTATTCTCCCCCCTCATAAGAAACGAAAGCAAGCCGTGGAAATCCACGGCTTGTTTTCGTTTGTAAATGAAACCTGTTTTGAGTATAATTGAAATATAAATTAAACCCGTGGATTTATACCCGGATTGGGTATAGATTTGCGGGATTTTAGATTAGAGTTAAAGGAACAAAACCAAGATACCTGTCAATATGAAAAGGATACTGTTAGTCTTTGGGACACGGCCGGAAGCCATAAAAATGTGTCCCCTTGTTTTGGAACTAAAGAAGCGTTCTTCATTTGAAACGATAGTTGCCGTTACCGCACAACATCGTCAGATGCTTGATCAGGTTTTAAACAGATTCGGAGTCGTACCCGATTTTGATCTTAATATAATGAAGGACAGTCAGACTCTGTTTGATATTACAACTTCTGTTGTGGATGGAATGAAAGCTGTTTTGGATGAGGTAAAGCCTGATGTTGTCCTTGTTCACGGTGATACAACTACATCTTTTGCCACGGCACTTGCTGCTTTTTACTGCAGGATCTCTGTAGGACATGTAGAAGCCGGGCTCCGTACACGTGATATTTATTCGCCCTATCCCGAAGAATTTAACAGAGAAGCTGTAAGCATTATCTCATCTTATAATTTCGCACCGACTGCCATATGCAGGGATAATCTGATCCGCGAAGGTAAAAAAACTGAGAATATATGGATAACCGGCAACACGGTTATAGATGCGCTTAACACAACCGTTATGGAATCATACAGCCATCCTTTGCTTGATCAGCTTTCTGATAAAAGAATTATCCTTATAACAGCTCACCGCAGGGAGAATCTCGGTGAACCTATGAGAAGAATGTTCAGGGCAATAAAAAGAGTTCTTGATGAATATGATGATGTAAGAGCGATTTATCCGATTCATTATAATCCTGCCGTAAGATCTGTTGCGGATGAGGTTTTTGGTGATGATAGCAGGATATCTATAATTGAACCTCTGGATGTTGTTGATTTTCATAATTTTATGA
>CAMPAP010000137.1 GCA_946631935.1 uncultured Lachnospiraceae bacterium
CTGATAAAAATCTGTATGCAGAGATAAAAAACGGGATCTGGAGAAGAAGGGAGGAAGCTCCCCTCAGAGCATACACCGGCTTATAATCACAGATGCGGTAATAAGCCTGGGTCATCATGACCTTTTCATCACCCTTAAAGGTCTTCTTGATATGGGAAAGCATTCCCTCCATGGCCTTCTCACGCTCCCGCTGCTCTGCCTGCAGCTTGTCAGCGCGCTTATAAAGCGGAAGGACCAGGATGTTAACAAAGATACTCAGAGCGATGATAGTTGCAAAGGGCTTTCCGATAAATCGGTAGCTTATAAAAAAGATCGTCTCAAAAAGTATCTCTAGAGGCCTGATTGTAAGAAAATACAGTATTTCCAAAAACATTTATGCAGATGCCTCCGCCTCTTCGGAAGGATCGGCTTTAGTTGTAAGTTCCTTGTATTTATCTGCAATATAGTCGGCCGTACGCTGAGCTCCCTCTCCGGGATGTGCCCAGGTCTCACGCCTTGCTCTGTCACGGCCGTCCGCATATTTGTCACTTGAGATGCACTCATCAATGACGGTTTTGATATTATCAAGATCGCTGTCTTTAAGCTCACGGCCGATGTGAGGAAGGATCTTGTTGGTCCAAAGCTCGTCATCGATCCAGGAAGCATCGTAGGGAGCCTTGTCTATACGGGCTTCGGTATAGATAACGGGCTTGTCGTAAACAAGTGAAAAATCAAATATTACACCGGAGAAATCCGATATCATGATGTCGCTCTTCATAAGGACATCGAAGTTATCATTATCCCTGTTCCAGGTAACACCGCTTCCCTCTCCGTATTTTTTCATAAGCCTGTCGATCATTTCTTTCTCGGATGTAAAGGACTGGGGATGGGGTCTGATGATGATATCGTATCCGGTGGAAATAAGAGCATCTATCATCTTCTCTCCGTATACGCTAAGGACTCCGCTCTTACCCCATGAAGGAGCAAGAAGAACGGTCTTCTTTTCATCAGCAGATTTTTTCTGCATGCTGCCCTTTACCGCATCAACCCTGGCCTTCATAACATCCATATAGGGAAGACCCACGATCTCGATCTCTTTTTCGGGTTCATTTCTGAGTTTTTCAAGCTTTCTTATCTGATCTTTCTGATACTCACCGGAAAGAAGAAGCGAATCATAAAAATCTATACCGAACATTCTGTAGAGAGTTATGTCATTGGGCTGGTGGGGAACGTGAATGTAATATTTACATCTCTTTGAGCGCTTCCACTGGAAAACATCAAGGCTGGGAGTGGTGGAAAGCACAATTACCGCATTAATGACATTCATCTTTGCAAATGCCTTATTACCCTCTCCGATGAACTCACAGGTGATGTTCTCATACTTTTTATCAAGAGCAGGATCATCTTCGGACATAGTATAATAAACAGTCTTTATACCCTTTTTATCAAGTTTGTCGCATATGGGCTCGAACACATTCCAGTATCTTTTATGATCCGAAAAGATAACGATGGGGATGGCTTCACCCAGGACTTTGTCGGTTTTTCCCGCGCCGATCCTGAACTTGAGCTTTACTATAAGTGATCTTGCAAAAAGCATCAGGCTTCCAAAGATACCAAACAGTATGGAAAAAAGCATTCCACCGGTACCGGGATCGATATAAAGTGTTGTAAAGGGTAATGAAAAATAAGACATTTTTTTCTCCTTTTAAGTCAAACAGATCAAAGGGTTTTTAAATAATCCATGAATGCATTTTTATTCTCAAGAGCAGTGGTGGTGGGGCGTCCAAGGTCATCACGCGCACCGATGGAGCACTTGGCTTCGATGAAGCTCAGATTATTTTTGTCCTTCGCATCCTGAAGCGCCTTATCAAGCTCATCATATGTCTTAACCGAGACCGCTTCAGGATAACCGCAGGCTTTTGCCATGGCAACAAGATCTGCGCTTCCTGCAACCGTAGGCATTCCTCCTACCGTCTCATGGGCACCGTTATTGATCACAACATGTACCATGTTTTTAGGACGGTTGCTTCCGATAACCGCCATGGCACCCATATGCATAAGGACGGCACCGTCGCCGTCTATGCACCAGATCTTTTGCTCAGGCTTATTTATGGCTATACCCAGTGCTATGGATGATGAGTGGCCCATGGAACCTACAGTAAGGAAATCATATTTGTGACTCTGGGAATTTGCCTCCCTTATCTCAAACAGCTCCCTGCTTGCTTTTCCGGTTGTTGAAACGATGGGATCCTCACCGGATACTTTTACTATATGCCGGATGATCTCTTCACGGATCATCTCATTATCGTTAGAATAATCAACCTTGGGAGCATCCTCAAGAGCGCCTTTTCTGATAACGAAAGCAACATCTTTTCCGGAAGAAAGGATCTTCTTATACTCTTCCATTTTGGCAGTCAGCTTTTCTTCGGAAGTTTCCTTATCTACCACAAAAGCTTCTATGCCCATATCCTCAAGAAGTTTTAATGTAACTTCTCCCTGATATATATGCTGGGGTTCGTCATGGATTCCGGGCTCTCCTCTCCATCCCACAACAAATATCACGGGTATGGCATATACTTTATCATTCAGAAGACTGGCAACAGGATTGATGATATTGCCCTCACCTGAATTCTGCATATAAACCACCGGGACCCTGCCTGTTGCAAGATGATATCCCGCAGCAAGAGCCGTACAGTTACCCTCGTTTGCCGCGATCACATGATGCTTCGGGTCTATTCCGTAAGTATCCATCAGATAATTGCAAAGCGCCTTAAGCTGGCTGTCAGGAACTCCGGTATAAAAATCCGCTCCCAGTATTTTTACAAAATCAGCAACTTTCATTTACTTATTCTTCCTGTTTATATTTTCTATATCTTCTTCAACTTTTCTGAGTTCATCCACAGTGTCTATTTCAATGATATCCTTTGTATCAATGGGATGGACCGTAAGCTTCAGATGGTCAAGGATGGAATTTACAACATCATCCCAGAACAGATCTTCATACCCTTCTTTTCCCCAGGCCCGGTCAACGGCATCTGCTATCTTAGACGAATCAGCGGCCCTGAAGTAAGATATGCCGCACATATTATAGCAGTCTGTTCCGCACTTTCCGACCCGGGTTATTCTGCCATCTTCATCTCTTTCAAAAACCCAGTCATCGGAATAACCTTCGACAAATTTTCCGAAATAGCAGGATTCAAGATCACCATTTAAAACATCGGGATTGCTTATATAAAGATCAGCCTCACAGATAAAAAGATCGCGGCCTCTCATAAGATCCGTCACAGCATGAATGGATGATATATTATTAACTTTTTCAAAATACTCGTTTTTAACAAGTCTTATATTGTCATACTTCTCAGTAAGGCAATTAAAAGCATCACCGAGATAACCAGTAACGACCACGATCTTTGAAACGCCCCTTTTGTTAAGCGCATCTATTACAGTCTCGATCATGGGGCGTCCGCACACCTTCACAAGAGGTTTAGGTGTTTTTTCAGTCAGCGGCCTCATTCTCGTGCCCATACCTGCAGCCATGAGAATAGCAATTTCGTCTCTCACTTTATTTCCTTTCGGCAGCCTGTCATTTACCGGACCCTGTCCGGTGCAGACGGATCATTAAACAGAATATTTTACCGGAATGCTCACATTAAGGGAGCGCAGACCTTCTTCAAATACTTTCCAGAAAGCCTCGATATCGGAACTGTCGATAAGACCAAGGGCACAAAGCCTGAAAGTTCCCTTTGCCTCGATCTTGCCGGGATAAATGGTGAATCCCCTTTCATAGCAGTAATCATGGATCTTTTCAAAATCCCAGTTAGGATCATCAGGATAAAGAATGGCTGAAACGAGCCCGGACTGAACATCCCTGCTCAGCGCCTCCTTCAGTCCAAGATCGTCGATGCCCTTTCTAAGCGCATTCATGACTCTCTTATGGCGCTCCCACTTAGGCATCTCGCCTTCTTCGAAGTATTCCTTAAGAGCCTGTCTTGCGGCATAGATAGTCTGAACAGGCGGTGTGAAATGCATCTCACCGGTTTTTTCAAAAAATTCATACTGCATGTACAGATTGCAGTAATAGGATCTTACGGGAAAACTTTTACTTTTTTCTATGATATCCCTTCTTCCCACAATGTAGGAAAGACCGGTCATTCCCTGGATACCCTTCTGCGCGGAGGCCATGCAAAAATCAATATTCTCATCATAAACATTAATGGGGATCATGGCATAGGCACTGGTGGTATCTGTTATGAGAAATGCGCCGTTTTTATGTGCAATCTCTCCAATCTCCTTAACGGGATTAAGAAGACCGGTACCTGTCTCGTGGTATGTGACATATACATATCCGATATCGCTGTTATCCCTGAATACTTTTTCTATCTCATCAAGGGAGGGCTTTTTATCTATTGGCTGTTTTAATTCGATAAGATCAAGACCGTATGCCCTGCAGACGTCCACCGCCCTCTGGGAATAGGATCCGTTGTTGATGACAAATGC
>CAMPAP010000138.1 GCA_946631935.1 uncultured Lachnospiraceae bacterium
AAAAAACATCCATGGCTTCGGAAAGAAGATTTTCTTCAACATCGGGAAAATGAACCCTGACGATCTGTTCCATTAGCTCTCTTCCCGGAAATTCGATATAGTGAAAAATGCATCTTCTCAAAAACGCATCGGGAAGCTCTTTTTCAGCATTTGAGGTGATTATGACTATGGGCCTGTGCTTAGCCTTAACGGTCCTTTTGGTCTCATGGATATAAAACTCCATCTGATCCAGTTCCCAGAGAAGGTCATTGGGAAATTCAAGATCAGCTTTATCGATCTCATCGATCAAAAGCACGACCTGCTCATCCGAATCAAATGCCTCTCCAAGCTTACCGAGCTTTATATAATGTGCTATATCGTCAACACCGCCTTCACCGAACTGGCCGTCATAGAGCCTCTGGATCGTGTCATACATATAAAGACCGTCCTGGGCCTTTGTTGTGGATTTGATATTCCAGATTATGAGTTTTTTCCCAAGAGCCTCGGCAACGGACTGGGCAAGCATGGTCTTGCCGGTTCCGGGTTCACCCTTAATGAGAAGTGGTTTTTTTAATGCCATGGCTATGTTGACGGAATCCATAAGTTCCGGGCTTGCAACATATCCGCTTGTTCCTTCAAATTTTTCCATCATAAGCTTTCTCCATCAAAAAATCTTGCAATCTCAGATCTGAGCATTGCCATATTTATAGTTTTAAGAAGATATCCCTGGGGCTTCAGATGCATGACTCCTTTTACGGAATCCTTATCTGATTTTGAAGTCAGAAAGATCACGGGAATATCTTTTGAACTCTCTTCGCTTCTGATCATCTCAAGTATCTCGGGACCTGTTGCAACAGGCATCATATAATCCAAAAGGATAAGATCCGCATGGTTTTTTGCAAGCCATGTCAGAGCCTGGATACCGGAGTTTGCCATAAAGACATTATATTTATCCTTAAGCCAGTCCCTTATGGTCCTAAGATATGTAACATCATCATCAACGATCAGAATCCTGAGTTTATCTTCATCCTCCGAAACGATGGTATGTGTATTTCTCAGTAATTTCAGAAGGACATTCATATCTATGGGTCTTTCCAGCTTTCCTGCAAGGAAGTTATCGGAAATATAATTTGATACTACCGTAAAATCAGAAGGAGTTCCGATCAGTATAAGCTTAAGATCATCATCATTACATTTATCCCTCAGATACAAAAGAACTTCAGTCTTTTGAAGCACAACCTCATCGAGATACAAAAGAATAAGTCTTTTTTCATCTATCCTCTGATTGATATTGGCAGTATCGATAGAACAGAAATTACACATAAAACCGTCTGCTTCAAGCTTAGCCTTAATGGCATTTACCATAAAGCCCTCGGATTTTGCTATCAAAAGTACCGAATCCGTCATAATGCCTCCTTTGCACTCTGAACCACCTTATCCCAGTTGAGTTCTTCCAGCCCCTCTCTAATTTTAGCGATCCTGTCGGAATCTTCTTTTTCAAAGCTGTATTTTTCCAGCTGACTCAGTATCAGCTCAATACTGTCATAGTCCATCATGGAACCAAGTTCAAAAATCGATGAATAAGCATCAATGAGCACGGCAGGATCAGCAGGGACCTTTTCCGAATCATCCATACCGCCCTTTTTACATGTTATCATGGAAGCGATATCTTCATACATTTTTAAAAGTGTATCTGTCTTTTGTTTAATAAGATCTGTATTATTATCATTACCCGCCTTTTCAAGCTCAAAAGCAAGATCTGAAAGTTCAAGCGCTCCTATTATCCTTGCGGAGCTCTTAAGAGCATGTACACGTATAGTATAGGCAGATACATCTTCCTCCTCATAAAATCCGCGTATTTCCCGGGATTTATTTTTTGCACTTGATGCAAAAATATCCAGCGCCCGTACAAACCCTTCCCCCGATCCGCAGTTTTGAATGCCGGTATCAATATCAATTCCGGGTATATTGTATATATGCTCCGGAAGAATATAATCATCCTCTTTAGGTTTGGAAACAGCCTGCACGGTTTCTTCTGATTTTACAATACTTTCACGGGGCATGTCATATGAAGACTCATTAACAGGCAATGTATAATCTTCACTTTCTGATTTTTCGTATCTTCCTGAACCAACTACAAATACTTTATCTTTTGGAAGATAAAGCAAAAGCATTGCATCGATAATATCAGGTCCGCATCCCGTCTCTATAAAGTCTGTAAAATTCTCATAAAGGACAGCGGGATCTTTAACGCTGCCGGCATCAATGATCGAAACGGAGGGAGAAGAAATATTGTTCCAGATAAAAGCCTTAACCGCTCTGTTATTTTTGGCTGTCAGATCTTCTTCAACAAAGATCATGTCATAATCAACATTTGATAACAGATGCAGACAGTCATCTCCGCTGTATGCGATATCGATCCTTGCCAAGGTTGTAAGAAGAAGTCTTGCAAGACGGGATATCTCTTCTCTTGCATTTCCCGCAACAAGTATCCTGCATCCCGGTGAGATAACAGGCCTTGAGAATGTTGAAGCAAGCATAAAACGGGAAATTCCTACGGAATCATTATATTTAACAAGGGTATCCATCATTGCAACAGGAAGGAACTTGCCTATGATCCTTAAGATGGAACCGTCCGAGAAAGGCTTAGGTATATAGGAATCAAAACCTTCCCTGAGATATTTTTCTTTTTCTCCCTTAACAGCATTGGCAGTCACAACGATAATGGGCGTAAGATCACAAAGTCCCTCATTTCTGATTATATGCATTGCATCTATACCATCCATGCCGGGCATCATATGATCCATAAGTATAAGATCATAGGAACATTTTCTGACCTTGTCTATAGCTTCAAGACCGTTTGCGGCAACATCTGTAGAAAATCCGAAATTAGCAAGGATCCTAAGAAGCAGTTCCATATTAAGTTCATTATCATCCACACACAGAATCTTATACTGGGCGGAATCTCTCTTATAACCGAACCTGTGAAGACTGTCCCCGTAAAGGGAAGAAGCGGGATTTAAAGAGTCCCCTGCAGATAAAGATCCGGGTCCGTTTAAGCCATTTTCTCCTCCGGCAGGCGAAAGAGACATACCCATTCCGGGGCCCATTCCCGGACCCATGCCTGGCATCATTCCCGGGCCCATTTCCGGACCCATGCCATGGCCGACAGCGGGATTTGCCACAATGTCATAACCGTCCGAATTAAAGACAACTTCTTCATCCGCATTATATTCATTATGATTTATGGCTTCATCTATAACACCGGAAAAGAATTTATTCAGTCTCTGGGCACTGTTAAATACATTTTCAGCCTGTTTTCTCGTGGAAGGATCGGTATTTGTACTGACTATCTGTTCGGAATATCCAAGGATAGCATTAATAGGAGTCTTCATTTCATGGGACAGATATGTCAAAAACTTTGATTTTACTTCAATTGCAACTTTAAATTTTTCCCGGGCTATATGCTCTCTTTTACGGCTTTTTTCAAGTTCCTCGGATAAAGCATCAAGTTTAGACTTATCGGGAGTCTCAAGTACCATGAAGAGCATCACCATGGCAAGAGACGATGTATAGAATGTCAGCATTGTCTTTGGAACAACGAAGATCTGCAATGCAAAAAAGAAAATCATTATAAAGAGCGCTCCCCTTAAGCAAAACATCTGGATAGGAGCGAATTTCTTTTTGTTTCTGTAGGCGATGAAAATACCTTCAAACGCATAATAAAGCGGAAAGATAAATACAATAAGAGAAAAAAGCGGACCGTGTACATATCTTCCGTGAGGATCAAAAGTAAACGCTATGGGAATGAAAAGATTAACTATAAGAATAAGTGTATAAATAAAATTTATGGTATGGTCGAAGATCTTCTGCATCCCGGAAGTGTCTTTCAATCCGGAGAATGCCACCATGTAAAGCGAAAACGAAATTGCGGAGAAAAAAGCAATAAAACAATCAAAGGTATTAAACGCCATCCTGAACCAGAAAGGCAGAGAATTACCCAGAGAATGAATAAGCGCAGTAAAAACATCAAGCATTGTACTTGTTGTGACCAAAGAGGCGAAGATCTTAAATCTGTATCCGGATTCATTATCATCCCTGTAGGATCTGAATACAAAGATAAGGATGATCAGATCAACCGGTATCATCGCCATCTCAAAATACATATTGTAGTTTAAATGTATCGACATTATCTTTTTTCCGAATCCCTGTAATTGGCAGCCCTTTTGTATAATCCAAGAGCGTTCCTGTAAAGATCCTCATATCCTTCCGAATATCTTCTGATATCTTCAACTCCGTGGATCTGAGGGTATATACCTATATCGTTAGTGATCTGATATTTGTTTTTCGGAAGATATTTGATCAGCATATCCTCGATATCTCCCGGGGCTACGGGAACGGAGAGTATCGAATCATATTTAATGTGTACATCACCGGATGTATCGGGAAATGAATCATAACAAAGACAGATACAGGGCTTTTTCGAATTAAGAGGATTGATAAGTCCTCCCCGGATCCTTCTTATGATCTCACAGTCTTTGGAATCCTTAACTCCTTCCCTTACAAAAAACATATCAAATTTATTTTCTTCGATAAGTTTAAGAGCCTCCTTAGAATCACCTGCAATGCTTAAATCGGCGCCAAGGGATCCTAATATATTTTTAAAGAAAGAAACATTATCTGAAGTATCATCAATAAGCAGGATCTTTGCGGCAAAAACATTGATCTTACGTATCTTTCCGTAATTGGTTATACTTTTATTATTTCCCACATCCCTGATATCGCCAATTATCTCATCATCTTTGAGCATAACGGGAATGCTGAAGGAAAAGATCTTTTTACCATCCGCTTCCTCAAACGTGAGAGAACTCTTCATGAAATGAACAAAGGCTCCGCACAAAAACAGTTCGAAAAATCCCTGCTCATTTTTTGAAAAATTATAATTGTTCTCTGAAGGAGCAAGCAAAAGGCAGGATTTTACCCTGTCATCATCGCAGGAAAGTCCGGTGCATATAACTTTAAAAACAACACCGGATTTACCGGAGCTATTGTCAAATCCGATAACAAGCTCAGCAATACCCTTATTGTCGATATTTTTTTCTATAAAGCTGAACAGATTAAGAAGAGCCGTCTTTATCTTGTAAGGATCGCCTATCTGGTTTCTGGGACAGTTTCTGTCAGCAGACACATTTAAAACTATATCTCTGGATTTAAGAGGAGGAGAAACCGTTGTTACGATATCAACGATAAGAGAAGCAAAATCGTATTCTTTGATAAGGGATTCCACATTTCCTGCACTGAACCGCATAAAATCAATTACGCCCTGGGAAAGACTGATCACATCTTCAGCCGAAGAGCGTATGGAAACGGCCTGTTTTCTGATTGTATTATCGGGACTTTCCCTTAAAATGATCTCATCATTACCCAAAATGCCGATCATATGAGTTCTGATCTCACGTGAAAGATTGGTCATGAAAACTCCGAAATTATAATTCTGAGTTTCAATTTCCTTTCCTGCCCGGGATAATTTTTCCGACATCTCTTTCTTGTATCTGAGATGATGGAAAAAAAGCATAAAAAGAGAAATGATCGAAACGATCAAAAGAAATGACAAAATATATATTGGATTTACAAAATTACCATCTGGTATCTGATGATTCATCCTTCTTTTCCCGTAGCATCAATTCTCTGACGGCGGTAATGGCATCTTTGTCATCAAACAGAATATGATTGACCTGTTCTATGATGGGAAGGCTCACATCATATTTTCTTCCGAGTTCAAGTCCGGCCTTGGCAGAAAAAATACCTTCAACCACCATACCGACTTCTTTCTGTGCTTCGCTTAAGGTCTTTCCCTGTCCCAGAAGCATACCGCATTTTCTGTTTCTGGAATGAATGCTGGCACATGTAACGATCAGATCGCCTATTCCCGTAAGTCCCGCAAAGGTTTCGGGATTGCATCCCATCTTAACCCCGAGTCTTGTTATCTCGGCAATTCCGCGGGTAATGATAGCCGCCTTGGCATTGTCTCCGTATCCCATTCCGTCAGCGATGCCTGCTGCAAGAGCAACAACGTTCTTAAGAGCTCCGCCAAGTTCCACACCTTTTACATCATTGCTGGTATATACCCTGAAGGTCTCGGTCATGAAAACATCCTGGACATAAAGTGCCGTTTCCTTGTCTTTTGAAGCTGCAACGATCGTTGTAGGCATCAGACGGCTGACTTCCTCGGCGTGGGTCGGTCCCGAAAGAGCGCAGACCCTGACTCCCTTTATCTCATCTTCTATCTGCTCGGACAATGTTTTAAGAGTTCCCTCTTCTATGCCCTTTGCAACATCAACTATTATCTGTCCTTCTTTTATAAGAGGCGCAAATCTTTTTGCAGTACTTCTTGTAAAAGAGCTGGCAACAGCCATTACGATAATATCCCTGTCCGTAGCAGCTGTTTTGTCATCAAGTGTATATGTGACACTGTCCGGGATCTTAGCACCGGGAAGCATCTTATGTTCATGATTTGCCGAAAGATAATCTATCTCGGAATCAAGAGCCGACCAGACACAAACATCATGTCCTGCATTTGCAAGAAGTATGGTAAGACCAATTCCCCATGTACCGCCGCCGAGAACAGTGATTTTAGCCATTTTTTTACTCCTTATTTTTCCTTATTTTCAGAATTTACAGCATTAGCCTGTTTTTCAAGCTCGGAAAGACCTCTTTTTTTGCCAAGATATGTCTTTCTTTCCTCATGCTTTAAAAGTCTTACGATATTTGATCTGTGCTGCCAGTATGCAAGAAGCATCAGGCAGCCGGAAAGAATATAAAGCTCATTAAGCACAGCCTGTGACACTCCTTCAAAAATACCGAAAACTCCAACCTGTCCCTCAATAACAAGCTGCACCATGAAAAGTGCATAAAAAATGAGTGCGCTAAGGCTTACATAATGAGTGACAAAAAACGGGATAAAGAAATAGCAAAGCCCCGTGACAAAAAATGTCCAGTGAAAACCGATGACAGTTCCGCCTGTTGCCGCGATACCTTTTCCGCCCTTAAATCCCATATAAAAAGGGAAATCATGAGCAAGTATGCATCCGGCGCCGCCCCACATGATCAGCAGATATTTCATATCAGGATACATATTTCCGAAAGTATATCTGATTATAAGAGATGTAAGTATGGCTTTCAGCATATCTCCGGCAACAACGATAAGTCCGCCCTTTGGTCCTAAAACCCTTAAAGCGTTGGTGGTTCCGGCGTTACCGCTTCCGTAATTCCTGATATCAATACCTTTATGCTTGCCATATATGAATGAAGTCTGGATAAGGCCAAAGGCATATCCTGTCAAAAAACACCATAAACGAGCCATTTTATTCCCCTTTTCTCTCCCTGACGATGATCTTCAGGGGAGTTCCCTTAAAACCAAAGGTTTCCCTTATCTGGTTTTCTATATATCTGATATATGAAAAGTGAGCAAGTTCCTTATCATTTACAAAAATAACAAAGGTTGGAGGTCTTGAAGAAACCTGTGTAATGTAATAAAGCTTCAGGAAACGGCCCTTGTCATTTGGAGGCTGCTGCATTGCAACTGCCTCTGCAAGTATCTCGTTAAGAGCACCGGTTCCCACTCTCTTATCCTGACTTTCCCTGACCATATCAATAGTCTCAAAAAGCTTGGGAAGCCTCTGCCCGGTAAGTGCCGATATAAAAACGATCTCAGCATAAGGCATAAAGGAAAGAATGTTTCTTACATCATTAGTAAATTTGTAAATGGTCTTATCGTCTTTTTCGACGCTGTCCCATTTATTGACGGCAATGACAACCGCCTTGCCTCTGTCATGGGCAATACCTGCGATTTTTGCATCCTGCTCTGTGACACCTTCACCGGCATCAATAACAAGAACAGCTATATCCGCTCTTTCAACGGCACCCACTGTCCTGACAATCATATAATGTTCAAGATCGTCCTTGATCTTGTTTTTACGTCTGAGGCCCGCAGTATCAATGAGAATATAATCTTTGCCGTTATATGATACCTTTGTGTCCACGGCATCCCGGGTTGTTCCGGCAATATCCGAAACGATAAGCCTGTTTTCACCGAGTATCTTATTGATAAGGGATGATTTTCCGGTATTGGGCTTTCCTATTATCGCAATCTTAGGGATGTCTTCTTTGACATCTTCCTCGGACTCTTCGTCAAAATAGCTGACTACTTTATCAAGAAGCTCTCCGAAACCCTGTCTTTCCGTGGAAGATATGGGAAAAGGATCTCCGATACCAAGGTTATAGAATTCGTAAATATCGCTTTGATACTTCTCGTAGGAATCAACCTTATTTACAGCAAGGATAACGGGTTTACGAGACTTTCTGAGCATGGAAGCAACACCTGAATCCGCATCCTGAAGTCCCGTTTTTACATCACATACAAAAATAATGACATCCGCCGTGTCTATGGCGATCTGTGCCTGATCCCGCATGGAACTAAGGAGTATATCCCCCGAGTCAGGTTCTATTCCTCCTGTGTCTATCAGTGTAAAATTATAATTAAGCCATGAAACATCGGCATAAATCCTGTCTCTGGTAACTCCCGGGGTATCCTTAACAATTGAGATCCTTTCACCCGCAAGAGCATTGAAAAGAGTGGATTTACCGACATTCGGACGGCCTACAACTGCCACTATGGGCTTTGTGCTCATTTATCTACTCCAAGGCATGAATCAACAAAGCTATAACCATTAGATTTTATCGTAAATACGCGAACTTGTAAAGAATCGGACATAGCGGAAACGGTTACATCATCAAGAAAATAATCGGTTCCAGACCTGAGAACATTTTCGGGAATATAGACCGCATCCCCGAGATTTTTACCTTTAAGCTGTTGAATGATATCCCTGCCCGTCAAAAGTCCGGAAACAGTGATATTTTCACCGAAGAAATCATTTCTGACGGCATATACGTCTATCCTTAAAAGACTGCTTATACCCATGATCCTGTCGGCAAAATCCTTAATGACAGGGAAAGCCAGACGCCCGGATACAAGGGTGATATGTCTTTTTTCGGAAATGCTATCGAAAGTCCCGTCTTTTAAGCGTTTATTTATCTGTTCATCAATCTCATCAATAAATGAACGCATCATACCAACACCGTTATCAAGCTGGGGAAAACCGTCATACTTTGAAGCATCCGGAAGAGAAAGCCCTGCATTTAAATAGAATTCATCGCTTGCATAGACAAAATGTGTTCCGTACTTTTTGAAAGCTTCTTCCTGAAATCTTTCTATAATGCTTACTGCCGTCTTACAGTCATTTACGTCAAAGGGATCAAGGTGGAACAATCCCTCGCGGTATTTTGAAAGCCCTACAGGAACAACAGAAAGGCTCTTAAAAGAAGGATAATAATCCAGAAGTTTTTCAATTGAATATTCAAGCTCTTTTCCGTCATTTATGCCCTTGCAAAGAACGATCTGGCCATTCATCTCAATACCTGCCTCTGCAAGAACATCAAGCTTTTTTAAAGATTCCCCCGCAAAACGGTTCCCAAGCATTTTACATCTCAGCTCCGGATTCATGGTATGGATCGATACGTTAACAGGAGAAAGATTATAGCGGATGATCCTTGAAAGATCCTTTTCGGACAGATTTGTCAGAGTAATATAATTACCCTGCAAAAAAGAAAGTCTTGAATCGTCATCTTTAAAATACAAAGTTTCACGCATACCCTTGGGCATCTGGTCAATAAAACAGAAAATGCAGTTATTGCTGCATCTTCTGTAGTTATCCATCATTCCGTTTTCGAATACAAGGCCGAGATCCTCGTTTTCGCCCTTTTCTATCTCATACTCCCATTCTTCTCCGTTCCGTAAAAGGGTAAGGATCAGATGGTCAGAAAGGGTAAAAAACTGGTAATCAAATATATCCTCTATGGGATTATCATCTATCTTCAGGATCTCATCTCCGGGAAGAATGCCCAGCTCATCTGCGATAGAACCTTTATTTACACTTTTTACCACATGGGTTTTATTCATAGTCAGGTGATTTATAACTCAATGCCCCTGCGCTGGTTATAGTTTTCAAGTATGGCGTGCATCTTCTGTGTATTATCCAATACATTGGCCATGGATGAGTCATGATTCATAAAATCGATTATGGATGCGATGAATTTACACATATCCGCTTCGATAAAATAAGGCCTGTCATAGATCTCAGGAGGCAGATAAGTGAGATTGGTGGTGATAAGACGGTCAAAATACCCCTTTTCGTAAGCTTCGTCAAAAAGACTGAGTCCTTCTGTAAAAAGTCCGAAGGTGGTACAGATAAATACTCTTCTTGCATTCATCTCCTTCAGCTGTCTTGCGGTATCCACCATTGAACCTCCGGATGAGATCATATCATCAATGATGACAACATCCTTTGAATCGATATTATCACCTAAAAATTCATGGGCGACTATCGGGTTTTTACCATTTACGATCCTTGTATAATCACGTCTCTTATAAAAAGTACCGGTATTTAAGCCTAAAACGTTGGCAAAATATATTGCCCTTTCCATGGCTCCCTCATCGGGAGAAATGACAACCATATGATCCTCATCCACGATAAGATCTTCTTCATTTGTAAGAAGAGCCTTAATGAACTGATAAGGGGGCATGAAATTATCAAAACCGCTTAAAGGGATCGAATTCATGACCCTGGGATCATGGGCATCAAAGGTGATGAAATCATTCATGCCCATGTTACTGAGCTCTTTAAGCATATTGGCTGCATCAAGAGATTCCCTGCTGGTCCTTCTGTGCTGACGGCCTTCATAAAGAAAAGGCATGATAACATTGATCCTGGTGGCCTTGCCGTCCACAGCTGCAATGATCCTCTTAAGATCCTGATAAATATCGTCCGGGGACATGTGGTTCTCATAACCGTTCATGTTGTAAGTAATTGAATGATTACAAACATCAACGAGAATATAGAGATCGTATCCTCTGGTGGACTGAAGAAGCTGTGCTTTCGCCTCACCGCTTCCGAATCTGGGTATCTCAAAAGGAATAAGATAATTATCCTTCTGATAACCCTGGAACGCGGGATCGTTCTTTACAAGATCGTTATGGATATCCTTACGGAAAAGAGCAAGGTATGAATTGATGGTCTCTCCCTTGCCTGCAAATGAAGGATGGACGATGAGTCCGAGTTTTCCTACGGGCATGGAGTTTTCAAGTTCTAATACATTTGGCATGATTTACACCTGTTTTAATCAAATATAATTAAATAATAGTTACTCTATGCGGCTGTGCACATATATATTATTTTTTGAATCGAAGCGCTCGCGAAGGAATTCGGTCGCCTGGCCCGAACGAAGTGAGTGGCCTGCGGCACGAACTAAACCATTCGGTAACAGAATTCCCGCTCAGCGCGAGAAATGAAAAAAATGATATATATGGGCCGACAGCCGCTTAACTTACATTGGCGGTTTATGATTATACCATATGATGAGGATTTTCACCAACCATAACAAAATGCATTCTCAATATGAGTTAATTCGCTATCATTTCTGATGCCTATAACATCGTATCTGATCTGAAGTTCTGAATATTCGGGATTTTTGGAAATGAAATACAAAGAAGAACGGCAAATCTTCTTTTGTTTCGAGGAGGTTACGGCTTCAAGAGGGTCCCCGGAAAGGCCGGATCTTCGGAATTTAACTTCCGTAAAGACAAGTTCCCGAGAAGGAGAAATGGATATTATGTCAACCTCTCCGAACTTACAATAGAAATTTCTTTCAAGAATTTTATGTCCTTTATTTTCAAGATACCGGGCTGCGGTATCTTCAGCCATATATCCTTCGGTTCTTTTATTCATATAAATCAGGATTTGATCATCTTATTTTTAATCTTGTCCATGGAATCAACAAATATAAGGATCTCGGCTACAACTTCATAAAGCTCGGGAGGTATCATTTCTCCGATCTCGAGCTTTGACAATGTGTTTGCAAGCTTGTCATCCTCATGTATGGGGACGTCATTTTCCTTTGCTGTTTCGATTATCTTCTCAGCAAGTTTTCCCTTACCCGAAGCAATGACTCTGGGGGCATCATCCGAAGGGTCATATTCAAGCGCAACCGCTGTTTTTACTTTTTTCTTCTCTTCTGCCATTATGCCCTCACATCAAAAGATCTCATGCCTGCACTGAAGGATGCAGACGACATACCTGCATGCATCAGAAGGAAATTGACTCCGCCCTTATCCAGAGCATCTTCTTCAGGATCATTTTCATCACCCCTCTTTTTCATGGAACAGGTGATGTCATATCCTCTTTTTTTCAGTCTGTCCGTAAGCTGATCCATATGGGCATTCAACAGATCCAGAGTATCATCATCCGCAACGGTAAAGTTGGTGGATACTTTTCCTCCCGCCTTAAGATCCATGGATACGTAAACATCCACAGGTCCCAGATTATCCATATCAAGATGAAGAAATGCAGTCACATTTGAATCATCGGATGTCATATTCTTTTTATTTGAATATACATAAAGATCCCCGTGGGCATTATCTCCACCTGAAAGTTTTAAGGGAAGCTGGATATATGCATACATCTGGTTGATCTGGTTAAGGAAATCCACATTGGATCTCATATTGTCAACAGCTTTAAAAGCTTCGCTGCCGCTTAGCCCAGCATTTGACATGGACTGTTTAATGCCTTCAAGATTTTCGTTAAGTCTTTTATACAGGGATTCGACTTTTTCTTTATCCGCAACATCAGAAGGAGAAACCTTCCATCCGTCTTTTAAGACATTAAATATAAGGCCTCTTACAGACTCATTTGATATCAGTTTATTTAATGAACGGTGATCCCCCTCTGAATATGCTTTTTCAAGAGCGGCACTGACATCCTTTAAAAGGCTGCCGATATCCGAAGGCTTATAATCAGGGTTTTTACCGATCTCCCTTAGCAAAGAAATGGTATCTCCCACATAATTTTTAAGTGAAATTTCAGGATTCTTATCACCGGATGCATTACCTGCTTCGGCATTTGATGCATCCTGCGTTTTTTGCGACAGATCAGGTGTTAAAACTTTTTCATTATCCGTAATGTTTTTATCTGAAGGATCTGACTGAAGGGATTTTAAAAGCTCAAGTGCTTTGGATGCAGGATCGCTTAAAACTAAGTCACCGGATGCAGATTTATCAGTTCCCAAACTTTCAGCCTGATCAGTACCTGTTAAGATCTGTCCCTGCTTTATATCTTCTGATAAAGGCACTGCCCCTTTTGAAAAGCCTTCGGCATTACCTGCATCAGGTGAAGTTAAAGAATCAGCCTGCTCCTTTATGATGCTTTCAAAGCTCTCCTTAAATCCCGCATTAAGAGGTGATGAAGAAAAAGCTTCCTGAGAAGAAACATATTCTTTGGAAAGCAGCGTAAGTTTATTCATCAGCTCAAAAGAACCGCCCGAATCATTATTTTTTACAAGATCAAGAAGTGCTTTGTCAGTAAGCTCACTGAGAGTCTGCATTCCCTGATCGATCTGGTACGACAGATTTTTATAGCTTTCGATGTTCTGAAGATTGGATTCGTTAACCTCAATACCCAGTTTGGACAGATCCACAATATTTGTGATATCAGACTCGGGATAATTTCTTACATTTTCATACATGGAAAGAAGGGATGATCTGTCAATGGGAAGCCCGGCTTTCATCATCTCAAGAGTCATGGATGTTGTCTTATCATCAACAGGGATCTGGGCATAATCAAGAGCCTTAAGAACATTCACATCAGCGGATGTATTTGTAAGAAGTGGGGAAATGGTTACTGTTGAGCCTGAATTTTTTACTTCAAAAGAAACGCTCTGGCCTTCCGTCAAAGCCATATTTGAAGAAAGCTTTGCATTTAATGTCTCACCGGAAGGAAGCCTGAGCACAACATCAGAACCGCCGGACTGTACAACTTTAGCCTGAAATGTATCTCCGTTTTTCATGGCGGCAAGTTTTGCGCTGCCGTCAACACTCTGCTTGTCAGAGGATGTATCGGGGACGTTCTTTATTCCGTTAAAAAAGATATCGGATATTCCGGGCATTTTTTGTCCTTATTTACAAAATCTGATCATACATAATCATGAATGAATGAGCGTCTGTGTATGGGACACGGGCCGAGTTTTTTCAAAGCCTCTCTGTGTTCTTCGGTTCCGTATCCGACATTTTTCGCAAATCCGTATCCGGGATATTTACTGTCATATTCCTGCATCATACGGTCTCTTGTTACCTTTGCGATGATACTGGCGGCACCTATGGAAATACTTTTGGCATCTCCTTTGATTATGGGAACCTGCATTATATCAATTCCCGGTATCGTGACAGCATCATTTAAAAGAAGATCCGGTGCAGGATCAAGGCCTGCAACAGCCTGCCTCATGGCTTCATAAGTTGCCTGAAGGATATTTATCTCATCGATCCTTTCGGGAGAGACAATACCGATGGATACGCTGACGGCTTTTTCCATTATCTCATCATAAAGTCTTTCTCTTACTTTTTCGGATAATTTCTTGGAATCATTAATATATAAAATGTCACAATCTTTCGGAAGGATCACGGCTCCTGCAACAACAGGCCCTGCAAAAGGCCCTCTCCCCACTTCATCGATACCGCAGATGAATCTGTGGTCTGAATACTTTCGTTCAAACTCGGAAAGCTTATAGATCCTGTCTTTTTCGGCAAGAAGCTTATTATATCTGACTTTGGCTTTTTCTATAAGTTTTTGAACTCCGCACCTTTCATCTGCCGCAAACTTTTTTATAACTTCAGGAAGAACTTCATCAGGCGAAGAATCAAATATTTTTTTTATTTCAGAAATATTTTCCATATCATTCAACCTTTCCGAATTTACTGAAGGGGAACAGCCTGAATACCGCCTTTCCCATGATCACGTCTTTTTTTATATTCCCTACATTGGGATATCTCGAATCCATGGAGTTATTTCTGTTATCACCCATGACAAAATATTCATTCTCTCCAACGTAAACATCATACTCGGCAAGACCTCTGTTTTCGGGAAGAATAACTTCTCTTCCGTAATTTTCGGTTAGGATCTCACCGTTTATATATATTTTACCTTTTTCATCTATGTGAACAGTCTCACCGGGAAGTCCGATGACTCTTTTTATAAAATATGTGTCCTTTTCATGGGCATAGGGAAATATGACAATATCAAACCTCTCGGGATCTCCTGTAAGATAACAGAATTTATTGACCCAGAGGCTTTCTCCGTCATAAAGAGTATCACACATGGATGAACCGTCAACCACGGATCTCTGGCCTATGAACTTAAGAACAAAAGCCGCGATCGCGAAGATAAAAAGAAAATATAACGCAGTTCCGAAGGCACTTTTAAGAGCCTGGTTTCTTTTGGATCTCTTACTCATTATCCGTTGCAACCTCCAAAGTTAAACGTCCCAGCCTGCCGCCACGAAGGTCTAAAAGCAGCTGATCCGATGATCTGTCAATATCAACCTCTCCGCCTTTTGAGAGAATTCCGTTTTTAATACCTACGGCCTTAATGATATCTTCACCCTTTAAAGATTCATCACAACCGTATTTTGATGTAAGAAGCCCCGGATATATATCTTTTAAAAGATCCACGGTCTCAAAAGCAAGCTGAGTAGTATTTATTACCTGGTCATTTACGGAACCTATCACGGCAAGTCTGAAACCAACCGATTTATCTTCATATTTCGGCCATAAAAGTCCGGGAGTATCCAAAAGATCAAGACCCATGGATGTCTTTACCCACTGGTTGCTTCTTGTTACTCCGGGTTTATTTCCGGTTTTTGTGGGAGATTTTTTTGTAATTGTATTGATAAGAGTGGATTTTCCCACGTTGGGGATGCCGCATACCATTGCTCTTAACGGCCTTCCGACAATGCCTCTTTTTTTGTCACGCTCTATCTTTTCGGCGCAGACCTTCAGTGCGGCTTTTTTTATCTCATCGGATGTTTTCTTATCCCTGGAACATACGGAAAGAGTTTCTATCCCCTTACTTTTAAAATGATCCACCCACTCAGCGGTCTTATTTTCATCCGCAAGATCTGATTTACCTAAGACGATCAGCCTGAATTTTCCGGATGCAAGATCATCGATATCAGGATTCCTGCTTGAAAGCGGAACCCTTGCATCAAGTACCTCAATACAAAGATCAACGAGCTTTAACTCATCTCTTATCGCTCTTATGGATTTTGCCATATGGCCGGGATACCAGCCGTAATCATTACCTGCCATTATTTTACCCGATGCATGGTTTTATCCCCGTAGGCAAAAGCAAACCATACCTTTCCGAGAATATCTTTGCTGTGAACAGGACCTATATTTGCATTCCTTGAATCATCAAGATACAAAGGATCATCACTTAAAACAAAATATGTACCCTGTTCTATGGTTATCTCTCCGGATGCGATCCCGGGATCGGTCAGTTTTGAATCCACATACTCGGACACTTTATCATTAACATATAAAACCCCGTCTTCAATACGGACCTTGTCCCCCGGGCGGGCAACAACCCTTTTTATATGATATTCAACATTTTCATTTCCGTTTGGAAGAAAGATGACTACATCACCGGGCTTTGGAAGGACGAATTTATAAACTATCCTGTTGATCAGAACCCTTTCCCCGTCTACAATCCCCGGAGCCATGGAATCTCCCGAGGCACGGATACTGACGCCGAAAAAGAAGACACTGATAAAAGCAAGAAAAATACTGATGGAGATACCAAGGATCCATCTGAATACTTCTCTTGCAAACTCTTCCGAGAAACGTTTTCTTTTTTTAAAAAAGTAATATCCGTCCTGATTCACGTTTTAAATTATACCACTTTAATACTTAAAACAAAAAAGCGGCACCCTTCGGTGCCGCCTTATAATAATTACTGAATAGCTTCCTTAACCTTTGCAGCCTTACCTACTCTGTCTCTTAAGTAGTTAAGTCTTGCTCTGCGTACCTTACCTCTTCTTACAACTTCGATCTTCTCTACATTGGGAGAATGAAGGGGCCAGGTCTTCTCAACACCTACACCGTTAGAGATCTTACGTACGGTGAAAGTCTCGCGGTTTGAACCGTTCTGTCTCTTGATAACAGTTCCTTCGAAGATCTGAATTCTTGACTTCTCGCCTTCTACGATACGGTTGTGAACCTTAACGGTATCACCTACGTTGAACTCAGGAACTTCGCTCTTAAGCTGTTCATTTTCAATTTCCCTGATAATGTCTGACATAATTCTCTCCTTCTATTTAGCTCTGTCTCGGATATACCGGACAGCTCCTATGGACGTTCATAATACCGGATCCCGGTGACAGCGGACCGTCTGTTTTTAACGCAACATTGGTAATTTACCATAATGCAAGCCAAAATGCAAGAAAAAATCTAATTTTATGCTTTATTTTTTTCCAAGTACAAGGAAATATACAAAAAATAAAATGAAAAAGATCCATACACCCTTTATATATACCTTAATGTCCTGCCCTGACATATTCATGTGAAGTATCACACAGATAAGAAGATAAAGGGCAAAGGGAATAAGGATCCCCGGTATCACTCCTGCCATAAACCATGTTATCAGAAAGGATGAAATAAACATTCCGCTGATGACAGGAGCACAGGATACAAGAGTCATCTGAACGCAGTTCCATATTGCAGATCCTCTTGGCATGTATTCAACTCCTCCGAGGCGGTTTTTCCTTGGTCTGAAAAGCTCAACTTTAGTGACCTTACAAAATGTCACGAGTGCAAGAAGCAGATGCGACAGTTCATGTATTATGACTCCGGGAGCAGTTATATAGTTATGAAAAAAATAATAGGCATTGGAGCTTCTGAAAAGACGGTTTAAAAATGAACCGAATATATGATCCGTAATAAAATTAATAACAATCCCGATAAGCGGCAAAGCTGCACAAAGTAAAAAAGAATTGATCAGACTTATCAGTACCGGATTTTCTGAACAACTTATTCCAAATAACTCATTAATTATCATAAATCACTCCCACTGGTACATTTTGCCTTTAATTTATCGATCAATTATCCCATCACAAACACGGCTGCTCTCATTAATATTACATTAGACATTTATCTTTATGACGGGGGATGAATATAATCCGATACTAACTGCTGTTGAGATCGTCAGATCATCGGAAAAAGGTACGAATTCGTAAAATGTACGTCCCTGTGATAAAGATTCCGATATTTTTTTTCGAAGGAGTTGTCCGGTTTCTCCATGATCCCTGACTCTTGCGGAAGAAACAGGATTTCTTTCAGTGAAAGTTATCATAACAAGGTTCTCAAAATAATCGCCTGCAAAGGTTTCAGGCAGATTTAAAAGATATACCTCATCTCTTTTACCAACGCAGGATAAAAGGAGGTTTCTGAACTCCTCTGAATCTTTTAAAGAATTGGATATGCCCTTTTTTTCAAAGCAGCCTGCAAATACTTTTTTATTATCATGATCCTTAATCATATATACATCGTCGTTTTGATAAAGGATCTCAGAATCCGAAAAAAGAAGTGCCTGGGAAGCTGGGATATTCTGAACCCTGGCTCTTTTCATCTTATCTATCAGATCGGTCTTCCGCTCATATTTTTCATAAAGATCCGGCCTTTTCTCCCTTGTTCTTACAATTGATTCCGCAAGTCTGTGTTTTTCTATATTTGCATGACTTCCGCTTAAAAGAACTGAGGGTACCTGTTTTCCTCTCCAGATCTCGGGGCGTGAATACTGTGGATACTCCAGAAGATCCCTGTAAAAAGTCTCGATATCAGGGGATGAATCGTTTCCAAGGACCCCCGGTAAAAGTCTCGATATGGCATCGATCATGGTAAGTGCGGGTAATTCTCCGCCTGTAAGGATATAATCACCGGCAGAAACGTAGTCCGTTACTATCTCTTCAAGAACTCTCTCGTCAACTCCTTCATAGTGACCGCATAAAAAGATGATCTCATCTTCATGTGAGAATTCCTTTGCCATTCTCTGGTCGAACTTCCTCCCTGCAGGGGACAGATAAACGCATCTTCTTTTTGTTGAATAACTGTCATAAACAGCGGACTGATAGCATCTGTACACAGGTTCAGCCATGATAACCTGACCTGCTCCTCCGCCATATGGATAATCATCCACCTGGGCTCTGTTATTATCCGCAAAATCCCTGATATTATACGTTTTAAGTCCGATCTTTCCCTCTTTTAAGGCACGGCCTATTATGCCGGTATTCATTACCGACTCGATCATTTCGGGAAAAAGTGTCAATACTTTGAATATCAATTAAGGAGTCCCTCCGGGATATGTATCTTCATCTGCGAGTTTTCAATGTCAACATTCAGTATACACTCTTTAATCGCCGGAAGAAGAAAAGACCTGCCGTCTTCAGCGGTGATCTCATATACATCATTTGCACCGGTTTCAAGAATATCGGTTATGGTACCTCTTTGAATGCCTTTATCATCAATGACATTAAGTCCGAGGATATCGGCATAATAATATTCCCCTTCCGAAAGAGGCGCACCGTCCTCCCTGGATACATATATGTCCTTCTGCCTTAAAAAACGGACCTGTTCGGGAGTATCAAAGCCTTTTAACTTGATTATGACAAGCGGAAGTGCCATTTTTGCACTTTCCACTTCATACATATCATAACCGTTTTTGTTTTCTATATATATTTTCTTAAGTTTTTTAAACCTTGCAGGGTCGTCAGTGTGGGGATATACCTTCATCTCCCCCTTGATCCCGAAAGGCTGTGTGATTGTTCCTGCTTTAAGATAATCGACCATAATATTCAAACACGGACCGCTAAAAAGCGGTCCGATCATATTAATCCGTTATTTCCACATCAGCTCTTGCATCTTCCCTTGAAGCTGCAGCCTTAACAACAGAGCGGATAGACTTGGCTATTCTTCCCTGTTTACCGATAACCTTTCCCATGTCAGAAGGTGCAACGTGAAGAGTGATCGAATAATCAGATCCCTCTTTTGTTTCGGTTACGACTACTTCATCAGGATGTTCAACGAGAGCCTTTGCAATAACTTCAACGAGTTCTTTCATAAGGCCTCCTTAGACAATATGCAAAAGTTATTTGATGATACCGGCAACCTTGAAGAGCTTTCCTACTACCTCAGTGGGCTGAGCACCGTTGGCGATCCACTTCTTTGCAGCTTCCTCGTCGATGTGATACTCTGAAGGATCCTTAGAAGGATCGTAGGTTCCGATCTCATCGATAAATCTTCCGTTTCTGGGGCTTCTTGAATCTGCAACGATAATACGGTAAAAAGGAGCCTTCTTCTCACCAATTCTTCTGAGTCTGATCTTTACTGCCATTTTTAAATTCCTCCATTTATAATCAATAGCATTATTTTTTATATGAAAACGGAAAAATCCGGATTCAATCATAACTTAAAAGGGAAATCCCTTTCTGCCTCCCATGCCGGGAAATCCTCCCATTCCCGGGAAACCGCCGAAGCCTTTTCCGCGCTTGCCCATTCCGGACATCTGCTTCATCATTTTCTGGGACTGTTCGAACTGCTTAACAAATCTGTTGACATCTGCTATATCAAGCCCCGCTCCCTTAGCGATCCTGAATTTTCTCCTGGGATTAAGAAGCTTGGGATTCGATCTTTCCTCAGGTGTCATGGAAAGAACTATGGCCTCGGTCTGTTTAAGCTTTTTTTCATCCACAGCACCTTCAAGGTCTGCGGCATTAATACCCATTCCGGGAAGCATTGAAAGTATCGATGCAAGTCCCCCCATATTTTTCATCTGCTTCATGCTCTCAA
>CAMPAP010000139.1 GCA_946631935.1 uncultured Lachnospiraceae bacterium
GTTATCCCTGAATACTTTTTCTATCTCATCAAGGGAGGGCTTTTTATCTATTGGCTGTTTTAATTCGATAAGATCAAGACCGTATGCCCTGCAGACGTCCACCGCCCTCTGGGAATAGGATCCGTTGTTGATGACAAATGCCTTCTTTCCTTTATCAAGAAGAGAATTGAGAGTTATATCAATGCAGATGGTCCCTGATCCGCAGAAAAGCACGGAAGTATATTCCTTCGTATCTCCGTGAACGATACGTACCAGGTCGTCTCTCATGGGTTTCATTATGGACCGGAACTCTTTTTCCCTGGGACAGATATCAGGAACTACCTGAGCCATTTTTACTGTATCGCTTGTGGTGGAAGGTCCCGGATTAAGAAGAATATTTCTTTTTACATTTACTGACATTTTTTCTCCTAACAACCTGTCTTGCTTTGCCGGATGTATACCGGATCATAACGGGCAATTTTTCATACGTTTAATACATTTATCAGATCTCATCGATAAGGGTGATGATGTCTTTGATGGACATAAGTCTGTCATCAACTTCCTTGGCCCTGTGGTACTTAAGGATATCCTCTGCAGTCTTCTGCATTGCGGGGAATGCCGACCTTGTCAGCTGATTGGCATATATCACGATATTTACTCCATGGGCTGAAAGCTCGGCTTCCGTAATGGTATTAAAGCTGCTGGGAACAACAACTATGGGCGTCTTTTTATCGGTGCTCCTGAACTTATCGCAAAATTCAAGTATCTCGGCAGGATCCTTTTTCCTTGAATGGATCATGATCCCATCGGCACCTGCCTTTACAAAAGCTTCGGCCCTTTTAAGAGCATCCTCCATTCCTCTTTCAAGGATCAGGCTTTCGATCCTTGCAATGATCATGAAGTCGTCGGTAAGCTGGGCTTTTTTTCCTGCTCTGATCTTCTCGGAAAATTCCTCTATGCTTGCCTGGGTCTGCTGAACCTCAGTTCCGAACAGGCTGTTCTTTTTAAGACCGGTCTTGTCTTCAATGATAACGGCACTGACACCAAGCCTTTCAAGAGAACGGACCGTATAAACAAAATGCTCCGCAAGTCCGCCTGTATCTCCGTCGAAGATTATTGGCTTGGTGGTAACCTCGGTGATATCCTCGATGGTCCTGAAACGGCTTGTCATGTCCACAAGCTCGATATCCGGCTTTCCCTTTGCGGTAGAATCACAGAGACTTGATACCCACATTGCGTCGAACTGATCAAGCTTGCCGTTTTCTCCCTCAACCACCGTTTTTTCAACTATAAGTCCGGTAAGGCCGCTGTGGGCTTCCATTGCCTTGACCACGGGAGTAAGATTTATAAGCTGTCTGAGACGCTTTCTTCTGTACTCGGGCATTGAAAGTTTTTCCTTAAGCTGAAGATCTTTTTTCAGAACATCCTCGCTTACGGTATAGGGTATATCCACGATCTGTCCGCCATAGCTTTCTACAAGCTTCTGTACATGGGCTCTTATGGAGTTTTCGGGCCCTGTGACCCAGTTGTCTCCGTGTACGACATAATCGGGATGCAGGGACTCTATC
Organism: uncultured Lachnospiraceae bacterium; assembly: GCA_946631935.1. Classification (GTDB taxonomy): domain Bacteria; phylum Bacillota; class Clostridia; order Lachnospirales; family Lachnospiraceae; genus AC2028. The sequence continues at coordinate 1,548 of CAMPAP010000139.1, forward strand.
ACATCATCGTAATGCATGTCGTTCTGAAGCACCACATTATCAACGCCTTCGATGGACCTGTAAAGCTCCATCCTTTCTTTTTCGGAAACGGTACAGAATCTGTTATACCTGATAGCGGTCTTGTCGCTGAGGCATCCCACAGTGACACTGCCAAGCTTACGGGCTTCCTTTATGATGTTTAAGTGTCCTTCATGAATTATATCCGTGCAAAAGCATGTATATACAGTCTTCATGTTCCATCCTCAAAATAATCTGTAAATTGCAGCATACCGCGGATAAATAACGATCCCGGCTTTCTGCTTACGCAACTACATTATGATAATACTTTTTGCCTGTTTTCTCAATAAAAAATGGCTGTTTTTGAATGTACGGCGGTTTTGTTCCCCATCCCCTTCAGGGCGCCCTAAATAAAAATTCCCTTCATGATCATCAGGCATATGGAGAAAAAATGACAATAAAACGTCAAAAACAGGTATGTTTTTCAGAATTTTTTACATTGCATAAATAAACGCATAAATATATGATAAAAAGAGCGTTTAAAGATGAGGCGTAAAATGAAGATCCTTAGTACCGTATATTTCAAACTTAATGATTTTGTCCACAGGCATAAGGAAGGTATTCCTTTCCTTGTATATACTGTTTTCTACCTTACCTGGTTCTCCATTCTCGAAAATCATATAAAATCCCCGGAATATGTGATCCACTTAAGTGTTGATGACCGTATTCCCTTTGTTCCCGCTTTTATTGTTCCCTACGAGCTTTGGTTTCCGTATGTGCTGGTAACGGTGCTTTACCTTCTGTTTACCGCCAAGGATGAATATGCAAGGCTTTTTGCATTTCTTACCACGGGAATGACCATATTCCTGATAGTGTCGACCATATGGCCAAACGGTCAGAACCTTCGCCCCAGCCTTATTGGAAATGAGGGCTTTTTCCAGAGCATCATTGCCCATCTTTACCGCACTGACACTCCCACAAATATCTGTCCCAGCATTCATGTTTATAATTCCCTGGGGATTGAATTTGCCATAGCAAGAAGCGAGAAGCTAAAAAAATACAAGGCTTTAAAAGCATCAAGCCTGGTGCTCTGCATACTGATAATACTTTCCACCATGCTGATCAAGCAGCACTCGGTATTTGATGTTATAACAGCCATCACACTTTCCATCGTTATGTATTATCTGATCTACTATCTTGACGTGATCGGCCAGCTGAAGGAAGCAAGGCAAAAGAAACAGGCAGAGAAGGAATTTTACAGAAAGAGATAGTTTAAGAATAATGCTTAATAATATCAAGCAGGACTTTTACCATCACATCCATTCCTTCGGCTGTGATATGTTCGTAAGGACCGTGGAAAGCATATCCTCCGGTTCCAAGATTGGGGCACGGAAGGCCCCTGTGTGAAAGCCTTGCTCCGTCAGTGCCTCCTCTTATGGGAACATCCACTGCATTAAGTCCCTGCTCCTGAATGCATTTCTTTGCAGTCTCAACTATATGCATATGGGGCTTTATCTTTTCTATCATGTTACGATACTGGTCAGTGACAGTTAATGTAACAGTACCCTCTCCGTATTTTTCATTAAGGGTCTTTTCGATCATTTTCAAAGTATTTATCCTTGCTTCAAAAATTGCCGCATCATGATCCCGGACAATATAATCTATCTCTGCAGTTTCAACGTCTCCCTTAATATCCGTAAGATGATAGAAACCTTCGCGATTTTCTGTATGAGCGGGAGTTTCCGCAGAAGGGAGCATGGATGATATCTCACATGCGATAAGTGCGGCATTTATCATCCTGTTTTTTGCATCCCCGGGATGAACGCTGATCCCCTTTATCATAAAGTCAGCCTTTGCGGCATTAAAATTCTCATATTCTATCTCATTTTCAGGTCCGCCATCTACGGTATAAGCAAAATCAGCCCCGTATTTGTCAAGATCAAGAAGACTTGCGCCATGCCCTATCTCTTCATCGGGAGTAAAAGCAATGCAGATCCTGCCATGGGGAATATTGCTATTTATGATTTCCTCCGCCATGGTCATTATTATGGAGATCCCGGACTTATCATCCGCACCAAGAAGCGTCGTACCGTCCGTAGTGATAAGAGTCCTGCCCTTTAATCCCTTAAGATGGGGAAACATGGCCGTAGTAAGTTTAAGACCGTTTCCGATCTCTATATCCTCTCCGTCATAATTTTCCCGGATGGCGGGATGGACATTTTCCCCGGATGAATCGGGAGCTGTATCAAGATGGGCTATGAATCCGATCTTCGGAGTGTTCTCACATCCTTTTGATGCGGGAATATGCCCGGTAACATAACAATTCTCATCAACAGATGCATCCTCTATCCCAAGATGCTTCATCTCCCCGGCAAGAAGCTTTGCAAGTTCAAACTGCCTGTCAGTCGAAGGGACAGTATCGGAACTTTCATCACTTGTCGTATGTATCACAACATATTTTAATAATCTCTCATATGCTCTCATATTCTTAACCTGCCTGCTATAAAATTATGCTCTTTATGAAAATAATCCCATATACTGTTTTCCGTGAAAATCCCTTAAAAATCCCCGGAAAACTCCGGGGACCTTAAATGTCAGTTAAATTTAAATATCTTCTGGGCTATCTTGTAACACTCAACGGATACCTTTCTTCCGCCCTTTCCGGGAAGGTTCATGGCATTTCCGGGGAGGCCTGCCCTGAGGTAAGCCCACAGATGCTTGTCGCGCTCCTTGATATACGCCCAGAGCTTTGCTTTCTCAAGAAGGCTTTCCCTCGTATTTTTCTTGATAAGGAGGATCGATGAGATGGTCGTAATGATCTCAAGATAATTCCTCATATACTTATATCTCTTCTTATCCTTCAGAGCCCTGTTTTTATTATCAACAAGATAATCTATCATCAGATAATTGACCCGAAGCTGCTGGTCAATCCTTGATATCATGATCTCTTCATTTACGGACTGGTCTCCGCGGCCTATGTAGTACCTGTAGAAATTAACATCAAGATAATACATATTCTCCACGTGAAGAAGAGGCTCATATACGTAGATATTATCCACGTAGAAAGTATGCTCGGGAAGTACCATTCCCGAGTCCCTTAAAACCTGGGTCCTGTAGATTGCCGAATGCATCAGTATATAATGACCCTTTGAAAAATGATGGCAGTCACTCCAGGTGAAAATCTGATCCTGAGGGAACATCCTGCGGTAATGTATGACCTTCTTGTGCTTTTCTCCTTCTTTCTCATAGACATAGTTACTGATGAGAAGATCTATCTTCTCACCGCACATGACTATCTCTTTAAGCTTGCCAAGGATCTTGGCATACGCACTCTTTTTTACCCAGTCATCCGAATCAACGACCTTAAAGAAAAGTCCCGTGGCATTCTGAATGCCTGTATTTACGGCGCCTCCATGGCCTTTATTGGGCTGGTCTATGGCCCGGACAATGCCGGGATATTTTTTCTCATAATCCTTTGCTATCTCAAGAGTATTATCCTTCGTGGATCCGTCATTGATAACAAGTATCTCCACATCATCTCCCCCGGGGAGAAGGGATTCGATAGCTTTCGACATGTAAGCTGCCGAATTGTAACAGGGAATTGCAATACTGAGTAATTTCATGAAACTAACCTTTCGCTATAGACTTTTAGCCTCTTATTTAGTATTTTATTCAGACTTTTAATTAATATTATCAGGTTTTAAGCCTATATGTTTTATTTTTCTTCAGACTGTGATCCGCCAATGTTTCCACCCTTATAGGGAACTCTTGCCGATGGCACCTCCACGGATGCCGGATCTGTATGAACTGACTGGTCATCAAAAAAGATCTGGGCACCGAATGCTTTAAGTATCTCCTTTTTTTCGACACCTCCAAGGAAAAATGCCTCATCAAGGCGTACATTCCAGCTTCTGAGGGTCTTGATGACCCTTTCATGGGCAGGTGCCGAACGGCTTGTGACAAGAGCAGTCCTGATGGGGCACTCGTCGGGTCCGTATTTGTTCCTGATCCATGTAAGCTTTTTTAAGAATCCGGCAAAGGGGCCTTCTCCAAGAGGATCGTCGGCATTTGCCTCCTCATTCTGCTCGAAGGCTTCAAGACCTTTTTCTTTGTAGATGGCTTCCGATGAATCATCAAAAAGAACGGCGTCGCCATCGAATGCGATCCTGATGGATCCGTCGGTGGCACCTGTATATGTATGATCCGTAAGGATCACACCGGCAGCAAATCCGCCGTTAATGGCATTTTGTACATCATCATAATATGCTGAAAGGAAAAGATCCGTTTTAAATCCATGAAGATACGGGGACAGGGAAGATCCGCTGACAAGAGCGGCTCTTGTGATCTTAAGGCCGTAATGCTTGATGGAATTAAAAACCCTGAGAGAAGTATTGGTCGAGTTTCTTGACATGATGATGACTTCAACCAGGGGATTTTCGGGATCTTTATCATTAAGCGCAAGAAGATTCTTTATAAGCGAAAAACCGGGTCCCGGTGCAAGAACATCCTTTTCATGTTCAAACTGATAGGACTGATAGGCATCAAGACCTTCTTTTTCAAATATTTCATTTTCCTTCGTAAGATCAAAAAGAGCTCTGGAAGAAACTCCTATGACCATTTTGTCCTCAAGCTGATATGACATACAGGCTCTCCGGTTTGAAATTAAATGTTATCTTCTTAATCTGTTACCCTCGTACTTTCCCATGATAATAAGAGAATCACGAAGGGACAGGTATTTCTGCCTTATATCGCCATCAGGAAGTTCAACTCCGCAGGCTGTGGACATGATGACCAGCATATCTTCCGTCAGTCTGTGATTAAGGGAAGCAAGAATGTTAAGCCTGTCTCCTGCGGTCTTGGCATCAAGGAAATCTTCAACTTCCGGATCAAGCTTATCTCCCAAAGGATCAGATGCATAAGGAGAAACCTTCGTATCAGCCCCTGAAGGCTCAGCCTTTACTTCGTCTTCAGTAACCTTCACAAATCTCATATCCTGTATTGCATCCGGATATTTTACCGTATCCACCGGGGACATAAAGCTGACCAGGGGCCTTGCCCATACCTTTGAGGGATCATCCACCGATCTGTAGATGACCATGCCCTCTTCCGTCTCTGTGTGACGGGCAACTGCAATTATCTTATACAGACCGCCTTTAAAATGTCTGTAAATTTCTCCTTCTGCGGGCTGGGACATACATGCTCCTTATCCGGCCGGCAAATGCGGCCACGGGGTTTTATCAAAGTTTTTATCAGCCCTATTAGTATAACCCATACAGGCTAAAAACAAAAGAATTTTACCTGATGATGCTGATACGGATGATGCACCTTTCATCTGCAAATCCAAGCCCTTCAAGGTCACTTATTATCCTGTTTTTTTCTTCATCGCTTATGCCGCAGAGCCTTCTGTGATGGATCTTAAGAGTGTAGACCCTGCTCAGATCTTCATCGGTTGTATGTGTAAGACTTACACCCGGATTATTGTAACCTGATTCATTCAGATAAGCTCTTGAAGAAACAACAAATTCATTTTCAAGAGGAGCGTAAAAATCATTGAGCTTTGCATTATCGTCCGTTCCAAGTCCTCTTGCCGTAACGGAAAAAATATAAAAAGCTGCAAGGATCACCAAAAGCGTTACCACAGCAAGGACTATCAGATCTTTCCTGAATGCCTTTTTTAAGATTGCAATAAGATTTAACTTTACCATGTTCATGTCCATCCTCCTTACACTTAAGATGATAGACCATGGCATGTGTAATATTTTCCACACAAAAAAATTCCCCGCATATGCGGGGAAAAAGCACTAACAGTCTGATTTATTGCTGCTGAACAGTGGAGGGCATAAGATATGCGGTTACCTGGTTTCTTCCGTTATCCTTGGAAGCATAGACACCGGCATCGGCATACTTGAATGCCTCGGAAAATGTCACAGGGAAGGTGGTAGTAACGATACCGCAGCTGAAGGTCACTCTGCGGTCCGTAAATTTATATTTTATGGAACCGAATTTTTCACGGAGCATGTTCATATAATTAATATGGTCGTGATAATCTCCTCCGTCGAAAACGAATATAAATTCCTCTCCTCCGTATCTTCCAACCACGAGATTATCAACCATGTTCTTATTTACGGTATCTCCGAATTTCCACAAAACCACATCTCCGTTTTTATGTCCGTAGGTGTCATTTATACTCTTGAAGAAATCAAGATCAACAACCGCAAGAGAAACGGGATGCTCGGGTGTTGCGGACAAAAGGAAAAGATCAGCCTTTTCCTGGGCGTAGGGACGTGTGTGGAGATAAGTGAGCTGGTCTGTCTCGAGACGCATCCTGTAATCATCTTTTTTCTCATTGGCTTCATAGATGATATCCTGCATCTCTTTGTTGTAGATGATGATGGTCCTGGAAACTATGGAAGCACATACAAGGACTATCATTACGACAACCATGCTTTCAAGATAATAATTATATCTGTCCGGATACTGCATCATTTCGTAAAAAGCAGAAAGTCCCACCATGATTATGGAAAACACGGTGATGGTAAACAAAAGATGCATATCATGGAAGACACTGCAGAAAAGCACGGCAAGAACCGGAAGGCACCAAAGACAGACATAATAACCGTTCCAAAAGGATACACATCCTGCTATAACCGCAAAAGCAAAAGAACAGACGCTGCACTTGGTGGCATTATCGTACTTCAGGGATCTGTTTACATACATTGCAGCGACGGATGCGCTCAAATTTATGACTGTCGGGATAACGATCCTCAGTAAAACATATTTGGTATGGTCATAGGTTATGGAATCGATAACCGATCCGTATACAAAAATGATCAGACTTATGACCAGATCAAGTAAAGAGAGATGGAAAAATACTCTTATTATTTTATTTCTTGCAAGAGTCTCCGGTTTATTCATAATTATTTCAATTTTAATATTTTAGTAGTAAAATATCAACCGATTAAAAACAAAAAAACACGGAAAATACAAGGAAAACCACATAGATGAAGGATCTCACAAAAGGAAACCCCTTAAGGATAATATGTATGTTTTCACTTCCGATATTCATCGGATGTCTTTTTAATCTTGCATATTCCATTGCAGATATAAAGATCCTGGGATATTTTATCGGAAAAGATGCCCTGGCCGCAGCAGGATCCGTATCGGGGCTCTATGATTTTCTGAATTCCTTCATGATCGGTCTTACTAACGGCTTCGGAGTCATATGCGCTGTCCGCTACGGCGCTTCGGATATGGAAGGAACAAGGAAAGCTTTTTCCAACTCTCTTTTTCTTGCTTTTGTTTTTTCCGTTACCATATCGTCTCTGTGTCTGATATTTATGGATCCGGTGCTGATTATCCTAAACGTCCCCATAAATGTATCATCGGATGCAAAAACATACATTTCGGTAATGATCACGGGTCTTGTTTTTTCCGCACTCTATAACTGCCTCGCCGCATCTTTAAGAGCGGTCGGGGATGCGTTCACACCGCTTATCTTCCTGATACTTTCAACAGTCCTTAATATCCTTATGGACATACTTCTTGTTGGAAGCTTTAAGCTCGGTCCTTTCGGAGCTGCGCTTGCTACCGTAATAAGTCAGATCATCTGCGTCAGCGCCTGTTTTTTGTACACCTTCATCAGATATAAAAGGCTCCGCTTCAGAGCTTTTGAAATGATCCCCCGGGAAAAGAAGACATTAAGCTCTCTTATCTCCTCCGGAATATCAATGGCTCTCATGAGTTCCATGGTTGCTTTCGGAACTCTTTCTCTGCAAAGTGCCATAAACAAACTCGGAGATAATATCGTCGTTGCACACTCTGCCACAAGAAAGCTCTCGGGGATATACATGCTTCCCTTCGGTGTCTTTGGAACCGCAATGGCAACCTACAGCGGCCAGAATTACGGAGCCGGAAAAAAAGAACGTATCAAAGAGGGAATACGCATTACATTCATCATCACATGTATCTACAGTCTTATCTGCGTGCTTGTAAGCTATACGGTCTGCCCCTATATCATCGAGGCGATCACATCCACAAATGAACCGGAGATCATAAATAACGCGGTGCTGTATCAAAAATTCGATACTCTCTTCTACTTCGTTCCCGCAATAATCTCAATATACAGAAATTCACTCCAGGGAATGGGCGAGCACAGGCTGCCCGTTATATCGAGTTTCATGGAATTTGCGGGAAAGATTCTTATCCCGGTATCTTTGACACCTGTTTTAAAATACTGGGGAATAATCCTTTCAGAACCCTTCGCGAGGGTCATA
>CAMPAP010000140.1 GCA_946631935.1 uncultured Lachnospiraceae bacterium
AAAAAGTGAACTCCACCGCATGCTGTCCTCCGAAAAGCTTACGGAATCCATGAGATATGCGGCAGATACGCAAAAACCAAGAGTCATATATCCGATGGATGAATGGAGTGAAAGGTTTGACAAAATGCATGTGGAGATCAGCTGAAAAACGCTAATGCAGACCGCAATCCTGAAAAAAAGCCTGCTTTCGGAGTCAGGTCCTTTCACAGAATGATACATTGCAAAAACCAGAAGGCCTGTCAGAAATTCGTTAAAGCAAAAATCTGTGTAAAAAACAAGCGTATCCGCAAGCGCCCATATTGCGGTAAGAACCAGACAGGAAAGGACTGTAAGGGATAACGGGTTTTGTACTTTTCCGCCGGATCTTTCTTTTACAAAGACAAAAGCCTTTGATATGAAAAAGATAACCGCAAACGCAAGGAATAAACCGATAAGATCGTAAAGATATGCTGCAGTCTTGTCTAAAAGCGTCATTGAATGGGAAGGATCCGAAACCATTATATTTTTTAATGATTCGAAAAAAGGCGCTGCTCCCCTCGCTGCCACAAAATAAAGTATGTATAAGCCCCCTGCCAAAGCGCAGATCAAAGTAAGGATAAGGGAATTCATTAATCCTTTCTTTGAATACTTAAAAAGTATGCAGACTGCAGGAAGCCAGAGAAGAACGCAGGAAGGATAAGCAACCACTGCGCAGAACAAAAACACCGAGGCAATAACAAGATCCCTTATCTTTTCATTCTTCAGAAAAGAAAGGATAAAGCAGAACATCATTACAGATGAATAAAGCTGAAGATTTGAATACTCGGGAATGATAAGAAGCTTTGGAGACAGGATCATGAAGATGCATGAAGAGATAAATGATGTCTCTTTTTTGAAGTACATCTTAAGCCTGTTATATAAAAATATGCAGACTGCACTTTTTAATAAACAACCTATGATATTAAGATAAATTACAATACCTTTTGTTGTATGGAATAGAGAAACATAAATAAGTTCAAAAAAAGCTATGACAAAGGCGGACGTCTGATGGGGCTCCCACATACCGGTGAACATCCTGTCACCAAGAACAAGTCTGTAACCAAGAGCCGCAGCGTATCCCGCATCGGAATCGAAATCAACAAATATCCTCTTGATGCATACGGCTGCCACAAATAAAAGAAGGATAAGCTTAGTCTTTGTTATATGTTTTTTGTTTTTATCTAAAGTTCTGCTCATGGGAATATCGTTCAGATACCGTATGATCAGTATCTTTTTTTCAAAGACAGGTCTTCATAGATCTTTACGTAATTATCATATCTTACAGGAGATATCTCTCCTGATGTAACCGCAAGCTTAATCCCGCAGTCAGGTTCGCTTATATGGGAGCATCCTGAAAACCGGCAGTTTTTTTCATGATCCGCAAATTCGGGATAATATTTCCAGAGATCTTCTTTTGTCACATCCCTGTTTTCAAAGCTGGTAAAACCGGGAGTGTCAAAAATATATGTCCCCTCGGATATCATAAAAAGCTCTGAATGCCTGGTGGTATTTTTACCACGGCCGATCTTTTCGCTTATCTCCCCCGCTGCGGAAACCTGTCTGCCGCAAAGCCTGTTAATTGTGGTGGACTTTCCGGCTCCGCTGGGACCTGCAAGAGCTGTGGTCTTGCCCCTTAGGGATTCCATAAGCATGTCAAACCCTTCACCTTCCCGGGCGCTTATAAGTCTGGCGTCATATCCGGCTTTTTTATATACGGATATATATTCTTCGCCGGCGCCTGCCGTATCTATATCTTCTTTGTTAAAAGCAATGATGCAGGGAATGTTTTCTTTTTCGAGAGTGACCAGAAATCTGTCCAGCAGATTAAGTGACGGATCAGGATCTTTTACGGCAAAAATTATCAGAACCTGATCGGTATTTGAAACCTCCGGCCTGAAGAGGCAGTTTCTTCTGGGAAGGATATCAACCACATTGCCGGTCTTTTTTTCCCTGTCGATGATATCTATCCTGCAATCGTCCCCTACAAGCGGTTTGAGGCCTTCCTTACGGAAAGCCCCCTTTGCTCTGCATTCATATATATCTTCGCTCAGGGCAACATAGTAGAAGCCCCCAACACCTCTGATGATTTTACCACAGGGACTATCCATCAGGTGTCTTCCTGTGTAAAGGTAATATCTCTTGTAAATGACTTTTCTACCGATGTTCCGGGAGATACTTTTCCGTCAGGATCGGTGGTAGGTTCGGTGGTAACTGTATAGGTTATGGTAAGGGTGCCGGAAGGACATCCTATTCCATAGAAATTAGCGGTGTAAGGAAATTCCTTTGTAGTCTGGTCAAGAAGAACCTTTCCGTCGGAACCAACCAGTTTCATCTTGACTTCGCTTCCGTGGATATAATCGGGAGCTTCCGCCGATGAAGGAGCTGTGACATTAAGATTACATTTATATGTATGCTTTTCGGGACCGGAACTTACCTCAAGGTCGATAATGGCACCTTCGCTGGCATAGGCACCTTCATTAAGGGACTGTGAGCATACTACGCCCTCTTCATAATCATTATTTGTAACATAGGTGATCTTACCAATACTGAGTTTATTTTCGATACAGGTAAGAGTTGCATCGGCTTCTTCCATTCCGATCACCTTGGGAACAACGACCTTGATATCCGTAGCTCCAACGCTGACATTGATGGTGACTGTAACTCCCTTTGCAGCCATTACTCCGGCATCAGGATTCTGGGATATAACATATCCTGCCATAACCTCATCAGAGTTGGTCTCAACAAAATTAACGACAAAGCCTTTATTTTCAAGCATCATCTTGGCTTCGTTATAGGACTTGCCCACAACATCCGGCATCTCTACGGAATCCGTTCCGGAACTTACAAGAAGATTTACATTTGTTCCGGAAAGAACGCTTGAACCCGCCTCAACATCACAGCTGATAACAATGCCTGAGTCAATGGTATTGGACTCCTGGAAGCTTACAAGAGGATTAAGACCTAAGGAAAGAAGTGTATTCCTGACTTCTTCAAAATTCTGTCCGACAACTGAAGGCATCTTAACCTCAACGGCCTGGGATGCGGCAGTTTCCGTAGAATCATTTATGACATATGCACTTGTGGTGCTTTCCTCACCGCTTTCATCGGATTCCATACGCTTTCCGATTATCTTGATGGCAAGGAAAATGATAACAAAAACAATGATAATACCCGCAAGTATGGATATCACGGTGGTTATCCTCTCAGTCCTTGAGGGACCATATGAATCCTTACCATGGGAATAGTATGAATCATCATCCTCGGGATAATATTCATCCGCAAGCCTCATCTGATTCTCATAGCCGTCATCCTCGGGATAATAGGTATCCATTTCTGTGGTGCGGCTCTTTATCTCTTCCATCTCCTCGTCGGTAACATTTCTGGTACCGCCGGTTTCTGCTCCGTATCTTACGACAAAATCATCATCTGGAGTAAGAAGGCACTGCTTAAGATCCTCAACAAGTTCCTGCATATTGCGGTATCTTCTGTCGGGAGATTTCTCACAGCATTTAAGAACGATGTCTTCAAGTGAAAAAGGTATCTCGGGAACAAACTCTCTGGGAGAGGGCATTTCTTCCTGGATATGTTTGATGGCTATGGCAACGGTTGTTTCTCCGTTAAAGGGAACCCGTCCGGTAAGCATCTCAAACATGGTGACACCAAGTGAATAGATGTCGCTTTTTTCATCTGAATATCCGCCACGTGCCTGCTCGGGAGAAGTGTAATGAACAGATCCCATTACATTTGAAGTAATGGTATTGCTGGTAGCCGCCTTGGCAATACCGAAATCCGTAACCTTTACCTTGCCGGCAAGGGAAATGATGATATTCTGAGGCTTGATATCCCTGTGGATGATATGTTTTTCGTGAGCTGCTTCAATGCCAAGTCCCACCTGTATGGCAATACTTACGGTCTCTTCATAGGAAAGTCTTGCCTTTTTCTCAATATATTTCTTGAGAGTGATACCCTCAACAAGTTCCATTACAATGTAATAGATGTCTCCCTCTTCGCCGACATCATATACATTCACCACATTAGGATGCATAAGCCCTGCAGCAGCCTGTGCTTCAACACGGAATTTTGAAACGAAATTCTCGTTCTCGGAAAATTCCTGCTTTAATACTTTGACAGCAACATTTCTGGAAAGCTTGTTATCAACGGCTTTATAAACATCTGCCATTCCGCCGGTTCCTATTTTTTCAAGGATCTCATAGCGGTCTGCAATTGTCATTCCAATCTTAACCATCAGTTTTCCTCATATCTGACTAAAACAACGGAAACATTATCAAGTCCGCCGTTTTCATTAGCTTCGCTTACAAGTTTATCTGCGGCATCCACAACATCCTTAGAGCCTAAGACTATCTGCTTTATCCTGGAATCGGTCACCATGTTGGTAAGTCCGTCAGTACAAAGAAGGACAGTATCACCGCTCTCTAATATGGTGGTAAATACATCGGGTTCCACCTCAGGCTTGATGCCGACAGCTCTGGTGATGACATTTTTTTCGGGATGCGAGCGGGCCTTATCCCTTGTAAGGCCGCCTCTTCTGATCATCTCTTCAACAAGGGAATGATCAATGGTAACCTGCTTTATGGACCCAGCATTGATAACATACATGCGGCTGTCACCTACATTGACCGCCTGTACCACATTCTCTATAAAAGTGCATGCAACAATAGTGGTTCCCATGCCATCAGCGCAGTCTATACTGAGGGATTTCTCAAAAACCGCGGTATTGGCATTTCGAACTGCCTTTTTAAGAGAAACGGCGGGATTCTTATCATTGGAAAGTCTGAGAGAGTCCAGCATGGAACTGATAGCAATACCGGAAGCGAGCTCACCGGCAGTGTGACCTCCCATTCCGTCCGCAACAATAAAAACATTCAGAAGATCTCCTATAGGAGCATCTGAAGTGTAGACTGAATCCTGATTATTTTTTCTTACAGGTCCCTTATCGGAACGTGAACAAATCTTAAGCATATCGCGTAAATATTAACACTAATCAGTCAATAAATCAATCAGACGAGCCTTCTTTTGCGCAACTGACCGCAGGCTCCGTCTATATCACGACCCATTTCACGTCTTACCGTGGCATTTACACCGTTTTTTTCGAGAATATCCTTAAAATGACCGACTCTGCGGGGATCGGAAGATGCAAAACCGGTTTCCGTCACCGGGTTAACGGGGATAAGATTCACATGGGCAGATACTTTTTTGGCAAGAGACGCAACCTTAAGGGCATCTTCCTCGTTATCATTCTCCCCAAGTATCAGGCTGTACTCAAAGGTAAGCCTTCTGCCCGTCTCTTTAAAATAATATGAACAGGCATCCATCAGTTCATTTAAGGAATACTTGTTGGCAATGGGCATCAAAGCCTTTCTTTTTTCATCAGTTCCCGCATGGAGTGAAATAGCAAGCGTTATTCCAAGATGAAGATCCGCCATTTTTTTTATCTCCGGAACCAGACCGCAGGTTGACAGAGTAAGATTTCTTTGGGAAATGTTCAGACCGTTTTCGTCGGAGATCAATTCAATAAACTTTGTTACGTTATCAAAGTTATCCAATGGTTCTCCCATTCCCATAATAACAACATTTGATACCCTATCATTGATATCTTTTGTTATTTTATATATCTGTTCCAGCATTTCAGAGGGCTCAAGGCTTCTTACCACTCCTCCTATGGTGGAGGCACAAAAACGGCAGCCCATCCTGCAGCCTACCTGTGATGATATGCATACCGAATTTCCGTGGTGATACTTCATGAGAACACTCTCTACGGTATTGCCGTCCGGCAGTTCAAAAAGATACTTTCTTGTACCGTCCTCCTTTGATACCTGAACCTCCAATTCAGTAACGTTAGTTATATAATATTCATTCTTTAATCTTTCCCGAAGTTTTTCGGAAAGGTCTGTCATGGAATCAAAATCGGAAACAAGCTTCACATGAAGCCATTTATATATCTGGGATGCCCTGAAGCTTTTTTCTCCGAGAGCTTCCATTTCTCTTTTCAATTCTTTAAGATCAAATGATTTAATATCTTTCATTATTTTATTTTTCCAGGACTGCATAAAAGAATCCGTCCTGCTCTTCTTCATCGGGAAGAAGGAGCACGGGACCTTTTTTTATCTTAAAGCCGTATTTTTCACAAATATACTTAACCTGGTCTTCATTTTCCGCCCTTCTTATGGTACAGGTGGAATAAAGGAGTTTACCGCCTTTTTTTACATAGCCTGTGCAGGAATCAATTATATTTTTCTGAAGACTGACTATGCTGTCAAGATCCTCTTTGCTAAGGTTCAGGGCAATATCCCGCTTTCTTCCTATGACCCCAAGTCCGGAACACGGAACATCAAGTATGACTGAATCATATCTTTCATTATCCTCGGAAAATGCCACAGATGCATTCCTGACAAGTACCTTGATATTGTCACAATGCAGCCTTTCCGCATTTTCACTGATGACCGCAGCCTTTTTTTCTGATATATCACAGGAAGTAACGCTGCCTGAGGATTTACAGTATTCCGAAGCAAGGATGCTTTTCCCTCCCGGGGATGCGCAGCAGTCCAGGACATTTTCCCCTTCTGTGATCCCAAGGGCCATGACTGCCTTTACAGAGCTTTT
>CAMPAP010000141.1 GCA_946631935.1 uncultured Lachnospiraceae bacterium
GATTCACAAAATCACCGCATAGTTGTTCTTGACGCTGAAGGATCCCTTGTAAGGATGATAGAAAATCCAAGGGCTGAAGCTTTGGAAGAGGGCTTTGTATTCGTGCCTCTTAAGATAACCGTGGACTACGCAGACAGAGTATACTGCGTTGCACAGAATATGTTCGAAGGAATCATGGTATTTGAAACAAACGGGGAGTTTGCGGGATTTTTCGGAACAATATCCGTTGAAATAACTCTTTGGGAAAAGTTCTGGAGAAGGATAGCAACTAAGGAAGAAAGAGATAAGTCCAGACTGTATATTCCCACAGAATTTACCGGCGTTGACATTGATCCTGACGGTTTTGTGTATGCTTCCAATATCGATCCTGCCGGTGTTCAGGGAGTCAGGCGCCTTAATCCCAAAGGTCAGGATGTGATCAAAAAGGGAAGTAACGGAAATCTTGGAGGTGATCTTCAGATATCGGATACAACTGATTATGCAGGTCCTTCCCAGTTTACCGATGTACTCTACAGGGAAAACGGGATCTATTCATGCCTTGACAGAAAACGCGGAAGGATCTTCACATATGACCATGAGGGAAATCTTTTATATATCTTCGGAGGAATGGGACAGGCAAACGGCAATTTTCATTATCCCGTTGCAATAGAAAACGTGGGCGGAGATATCATCGCCCTTGATGCAACCAAGGCAGAAATTATATATTTCAGGGAAACTCAGTACGGACGTCTTATCAATGAGGCAGTTTCTCTTCGATTTGGCGGTGACGAAACCCTTGCAGTTCCTCTGTGGCAGCAGGTACTTCTTCTTGATGAGAACAATGAACTTGCAAATACAGGTATAGGAAAAGCCTACCTTACATCAGGCGATTATAAACAGGCAATGAAATATTTAAAGCTTGGTATGGCAAGAAGCTATTATTCCGTTGCTTTAAAAAGATACAGAAATGAGTTTTTAAGGCGGCATGCAAATATCATCCTTACAGCCGCCTGCTTGGGCTCAGCCCTTATTTATGCTTATCCTAAGATAAAAAAGATGAAGAAAAAGGGAGGCGGCGATGCGTAAGGCATTTTCTTCCGAAAAGATCAAATATCTTTTTTATACTCTTTTCCATCCCATGGACGGTTTTTACTGGATACGCCATCAGGAAAAGGGAAGTGTTCCCGTTGCGGTTTTATGTGTTATCCTTATGTCATTTGCTTTTACCGCAAACAGGCTTCTTGCGGGATTTGTTGTAAACGATGTGGATCCAAGATCGGTTGACTCTGTGTACGAACTTATGTCTGTGCTTATCCTGTTTGCGCTTATGTGCATCAGCAACTGGTCCGTGACCTGTCTTATGAACGGTGAGGGAAGGCTTAAGGATATAGCCGTTGCCATAGGTTACGGCACTGTGCCTGTTACCATAACCCTTATCCTTGCAACGATCCTTTCCGGGTTTATCGCTGACGGAGAGCAGGCTTTTTATCTGGTTCTTCTTTATGGGGGCATCACCTACGGCATCATCGTGATGCTTATAGGCATTATGCAGGTACATAATTACACTCTTGGTAAAACCATTCTTACGCTTATTCTCACCTTTGCCGCATTTTTGGTGATCGTGTTTTTGATACTTTTGCTTTTTGATCTTACCGGAAAAGTAATGACATTTTTTAAGAGCATATATATGGAGATAATATTCAGGTCTTAGAAGGATGTTAAAGAAGATAAAAGGAAAACTTAAGACTTACAGGGTGCGTCATCTGCCGGTGCTTATCATTTGCGCAGGTGTGTTTGCTTTCCTTTTGTATCTGGGATATTACTTTGTGCATTATGTTTCATACAAGGGATATAAGGAATATTTAAGTGAGTACGGATATGAAGAGGGCAGGACTTTTGTAAGCCTTCCGGGCAGCAGCGTTCCCGGCTTTGAGAAAGTTGCGGAAAGCAGATATCTTGAACTTTATACCGATACAAAAACCGCAAACATTGCAGTTTATGATAAAAGAAACGGAAATATCATTTATTCAAATCCTCTTAATGCAGATGATGATAAAGTTGCAAATCCCGCAAACATAGGATTTCTTAAGAGCCAGTTCATACTCTATTACTACAATGACGACGTGGTGTCCGGTATGTGGAATTCCTACGCAGACTGTGTTTCAAAAGGAAGGTTTAAACCTGAGGGGATTGAGAACGGTATCAGATATATCTATACAGTAGGGGACGGCATGACGGATTTTATCGTGCCGCTTGAATACAGACTTTATGATGAATACTTCGAAGTTAATGTCCCTGCAGATCATATTGAGGAGCTTGGTGCAGGATATGTCTACAGGATCCAGCTCCTAAGATATATGGGAGCCGCAGGAACAGATGAGGAAGGTTATATTGTAGTTCCCAACGGTTCGGGAAGTATTATTGAATTTAACAACGGTAAGACTGACGCTGCCATGTATTCCCAGTATATCTATGACATAGATCCCCTTGCTTCGACTTATACCAGTGTTGAACCCCTTGAAAGCGCAAGGCTTCCACTTTACGGGATCTGCAGTGATGACTGTGACATGCTGGTTACCATAGAAGAATCTGCAAGTAACTGTGTTTTAAATGCACAGGTATCCGGTGTTTTTAATGAATATAATTTTGCTTTTCCCACATTCGTCACAAGGACTGTTGATAATCTGGATAACTTCGGTGACTCAAATACTCCCGTGCAGGTGATGGAAAAAGAAATGTACAAGACTCCCATGAGAGTCAGATATACCCTGCTTCCGGAGGAATATAAAGGTTATTCGGGAATTGCATCTTATTACAGGGACAGACTGTTTAAAGAAGGGATTCTTACACAAAATGAAACGCAGGGAGATATTCCCTTCTACATGGATGTTATCGGTGCCGTTGGGGAAACGGGGCATGCTATGGGGATCCGTTATGATCACTCTTTTCCAATGACTACATTTGACCAGGCAGGGGAGATGTCTGACTATCTTGTGCAAAACGGCGTACAAAACCAGGTGATGAATTTCCAGGGCTGGTTCAACGGCGGTTACTATCATGATGCCACAGACAGTTTTAAGATCATGGGTAATCTCGGAGGCAGAAAAGATCTTGAAAGATTAAACGAAAAGGTACATGAAAACGGCGGACGATTTTACGGTGATGTTTCATTTACAATGGTATCCTGTGCTGATGATAACTTCCCTTATACCAAGGTTGCATCAAGGTATTTCGGTTCGGGATATCCCGCAAGATTCGGACTTGTTAATCCTACAAATTACAGAAATACTTCGGGCCTTGGGTATGATGCGAATCTTTACAATGCCCTTTCTCCCAAGTTCCTTCCAAGATACGTGGGAAGCTTTATAAAAAAATCGGAAAAAATGAATATTTACGGTATCAGCTTAAGGGATCTCGGATCATATCTGATATCCGATAAAAAAAGGACGGAAGTGATAGAACGTGAACAGGCTCTTGATATTGTACTGGGACAGTTTGAAGCTTTGAAAAATACAGGACGCAGCCTTATGACAAGTCAGGCAAATGATTATGCTTTTGCATATTCTGAGGATATCATCAATGCGCCTTTGACAGATACGGAATATGCCATTATAGATGCAAGGATCCCTTTATATGAGATGATAATTCACGGATGCATCAGTTATTCATCAGAGCTTTTGAATTACGAAAACAGTGACGATCTTAGAAAAACGGAACTTCTTTTGATCGAAACCGGAGCTTCGCCCCATTATGTCTTTACACGGGAAGAATCAAGCCGCATGAAGATGACTGCACTTAACCGTTATTACAATACGACTTTTGACAATATGGCAGATGAGGCTCTTGCTGTTTACAAATATGTTAATGGTGCATTAAAAGAAGTTAAAAATGAGACAGTTTCATGTCACGAGATCATAAATCCGGATGTCAGGAAGATATCATATTCAGACGGCACCGTGATCTATGTCAATTACGGAAAGACAGCTTTTAAGACGGACGGCATCACTGTTGATGCAATGAGTTATTTTGTTAAGGGAAGATAATGGCAGGTAAGAAAAGAGATAAAACAAAAAAACGCCTGACAGCACTTCAGAAGAGAAACCGTAAGGGGTATCTGTTCATACTCCCCTGGTTTGTGGGTTTCGTCTGCTTTTATGTAAGAAGCATTTTAATGACGGTTCGTTTTTCATTCAGCGAACTTACCATGAATCCTTCAACAGGGGGATATTCCCTTGAGAGTGTCGGATTTGATAATTATATAAATGCATTCAGGGTCCATCCCGCATTTAAGCAGATAATGACTACTTCCGTAATGAACATGCTGATAGATGTACCTCTTATCATTTTCTTTTCACTTTTTATGGCTATACTGCTTAACGGTGTCTTTCCCGGAAGGGGAATAGTCAGGGCCGTTTTTTTCCTGCCTGTTATTCTCAATACCGGGGCCGTTACCGCAGCCCTTCAATTGTCCGCAGCTATGATGAACGGGGGTGTTGCATCAGGTGCCGCCGAACTTGCGGGAACTTCCGCTAATGTTACCTTCAGCATGCAGTATCTTATCGGCATGTTTGTGGATCTGGGGATCCCGTCCAATCTTTTAGGGTATATAGTTGGTGCCGTGGACAGAGTTGACGATATAATAAGGGCTTCGGGAGTTCAGATCGTCATATTTATTGCAGCCCTCCAGTCCATATCACCTTCCCTGTATGAGGTTGCAAAGATAGAAGGTGCATCTTCCTATGAGACATTCTGGAAGATAACCTTTCCTCTGGTGATGCCTCATATCATTACAAATATCGTATATACCATTGTTGATTCTTTTACGAATTCCGAAGTGGTGGACCTTGCATATTATACGGCTTTTACGGCATTTGATTACGGACTCAGTGCGGCATTTTCACTTGTTTCCACACTTATCACGTGTCTGATACTCCTTCTTGTATGCAGGTTTATACAAAAGAGGACGTTTTATTATAACTGACGGAGATGTGTATGAAATATTTATACAAACTTCTTAAGATCATAATACTTGTGGGTGTAAGCTATGTTATCATATCGCCTCTTATTGGTATGATAGTACAGTCCGTTGCTTCGACGGAGGATATCTATAATCCGATGATGTATGTCCTTCCTTCCCATCCCTCACTTGAAAAATATGAACTTGCATCAATGCGCCTTGATTATCTTCCGACCATCGCGAAAAATCTTTTATATACATTAAGCCTTACCCTGATCCAGCTTTTTGTCTGTTCAATGGTTGGATACGGTTTTGCAAGATTTGAGTTCAGGTTTAAAAAACTTTTGTTTGCATGTGTTGTCATCATGATAGTAATTCCCGCACATACCATTATGCTGCCTCTTTATATGACATTTAAAAACTTTGATCCCATGGGACTTATCTCGCTTATCAACGGAGAATCCTTAAACCTTATGAGCAGCGTCTGGCCCGTGTATATCCTTACATTTTTCGGCTGCGGAGTAAGATCGGGACTGTTTATCTATATCTTTACACAGTTTTTCAGGGGACTTCCCAAAGAGATCGAAGAAGCTGCTTTAGTAGACGGAGCGGGAGTGTGGTATACTTATTTTAGGATAATGCTGGTCAATGCAATGCCCGCTGTCATAACAGTCAGCGTTTTTTCCATAGTATGGCAGTTTAATGACCTGTTTTATTCGAATTTATTCCTTGTGGATGAAGATATAGTTATAAGTAAAAAACTCGCATCCTTTCCGGGAGTGCTTGCAAACCAGGACAAGATACTCAATATCACAATACAGCAGCAGTATGTGGATGCGGGCATTATAATGACTCTTTTGCCTGTTGTTGTCATTTACCTGGTGCTTCAGAAGAAATTCATCGAAGGTTCGGAAAGATCGGGAATCGTCGGATGATGATGCCCGGCTGCTTACGCATCTTAAAAGGAGGTTTTTGATTTGAAAAAACACAGACTGTTGGCATGCCTTATGGCTGCTGCAATAGCCTTATCCCTAACAGCCTGCGGACAATCGTCCGGGGGTGCGGATGAAGAGACCGTACCTGAAGTGACAGAGACGGCCGCTGAGGATGTTTTCGTATTCGACGATTCGGCAAGTGTCGATTTTTCCGACGGAAAATATGCTTTTCTTGGAAGC
>CAMPAP010000142.1 GCA_946631935.1 uncultured Lachnospiraceae bacterium
GCGCTTCCCATCGGGATCAGTTTTTATACGTTTCAGACAACGAGTTATTCCATAGATGTATATAGGGGAGAAGTCAAAGCAGAAAAAAACTTTTTCCGTTATCTGACATATATCTCCTTGTTCCCTCAGCTGATCGCGGGGCCTATCGTTCGTTATTCACTTATAAAAGAAGAACTGACAAAAAGAACGACAACGCCTGATAATGTTGCAAAGGGCTTTCGCCGGTTTCTCACGGGACTTTTCAGGAAAGTCCTTATCGCCAATGAACTTGGTGCTTTATGGGACTACTTAAGAGGCGTTCAGGATCTATCGGTTGCCGGTGCATGGCTTGGGTTTTTCGTATTTACCTTGCAGTTATATTATGACTTCAGCGCTTATTCCGATATGGCTATAGGTCTCGGGCTGATGCTGGGCTTCCATTTTGATGAAAACTTCATCTATCCGCTGTCCGCACTTTCCATCACTGACTTTTGGAGACGCTGGCATATCTCCCTGTCAACCTGGTTCAGGGACTATGTTTACATCCCCCTTGGGGGCAACCGTAAAGGCAAAAAAAGGCAGCTTTTAAACCTTGCGATCGTCTGGTTCCTTACCGGACTCTGGCACGGAGCATTCTGGAATTATGTTCTTTGGGGAATATACCACGGATCTATGCTGGTACTTGAAAAATTCCTTTGGGGAAGATTTCTTGAAAAGGCGCCCCGGGTATTAAAACATATGTATACCTTACTGATCGTGGTATTTGGTTTTGGCATTTTCTATTTTGAGGATATGGGTGCATTTGCCACGTATCTTACGTATGCTTTCAAAACCGCCGGGAATGCACTGTTTGGCCCGGAACTGTCATGGGCTGTCGGAAATTACCTTCCGATCCTTGTTTTTGCCATCGTATTCATGTTTCCCGTATTTCCGAAAATCCGCTCATATATCCCTACACTGGGAAAAACAAAGAGTGCTCTCGTACATTTTGCGACAGGCCTGTTATATGTAGGACTGCTCATTCTTTGCATTGCAAACCTTGTAAGAGATTCCTATAATCCGTTTTTATATTTCAGGTTTTGATGAGAATGAAAAGAAAAACCGTTCTGGATCTTATCAAGTACATACCGGAATTCATGTCCGTTGCGGTTCTTTTTGTCTTTGCCGCAATGTTCCTTTTTTCACCCCGAAAAGAGTTTTCCGAAAACGAAAACAGGGTTTTATCTTCGTGCCCGGTCCCTTCGGCTGAAAGCATCTTTGATCATTCTTTTATGGAGTCCTTTGAGGAGTATATTTCGGATCAGTTCCCCTTCAGAGATGATCTTTTGTCGATTTCTGTCCGGTATTCACGCACCGAAGGAAAAAAGCTGATAAATCATGTGATCTACGTTCGGGACAAGGATAGCAATATAAGGCTCATAGACGAATATAAAAAGCCGGTGAACGCGGATAAATTCATAGACGCAGTCAGCCGCCTGGAGGATGGCATAACATCGGCCGATATTACGGTCATGATAGTACCGACCTCCTACTGGATTTATGAAAACGAGATGCCGGGATCATTTTTAAAGACCAATCGTCCGCTGCAGTCAGATACGTTCAACTACATGCAGGATGGCATAAAAGAGATTTCTTCCAGGATAAATATCGTGGAAGGCATTTGTGATTCCCTTAGCGAAGGTCAGAATATGGGCCTGAACCTCTTTTACCGGACAGATCATCACTGGACAACAGGCGGTGCATATATGGGGTATCTCGCCCTTGCTCCCTATCTGAAACTTCCGGAAGACGAAGACCTTCTATCAAAGACGGATCCTGTTACGGATTCCTTTTACGGTACGACCTGGTCTAAAGTCGTAGACTACTCCGTAAGACCGGATACCATAGAGATTTATGAATCCCCGAAATGGAAAGAGAATATCACCGTAACCTATGAAGATACCGGTGAATGTTTTGATTCTCCTTATAACATGGATTACCTTGATAAGAAGGACAAGTACTCGGTTTTTCTGAATAACCAGCATTCCCTTATTACGATAAAGAATAACTCTGCCGACCTTCAAAGGACCGACGGTAGGGATCATCGCGCTCTCGTTGTCATCAAGGACAGTTACGCAAATTCCCTTATCCCGTTTCTTATTGACAAATATGAAACCATATGGGTGTTTGATCCAAGATACTACCGCGGAAGCATCACGGAATGGGTGAACGATCATCCCGAAGTAGGGGATGTCCTGGTGCTTTACAACCTTTCAACCATGGACGGTGACAGGGGTCTGGGTGCGATATACTAAGATTTGTTTGCTTCAACTTCCCATATACCCAGTATGCTGAGCATTTTGCAAATAACGAGCTGTCCGTAGCCCAGATTGCCCAGGCTCTTTGCGTGAATCAGACCTTCCTCAGGAAAACCTTCAAGAGCCGTATGAACATGACACTGAGTGAATATCTGTCACAGTTTCGCATGCAGGAGGCAAGGCGTCTTTTGACCACCACGGATCACAAACTAGTTCTTATTGCAGAAGAAGTGGGGTATAATGATGTCAGTTATTTCTCCAATGTATTCAAGAAATACTACGGTGTAGCACCGCGGGCGATGAGCAAGGGGGAATAGCGGAACCTGCCGGGAGGAAATGGACTTGTCAAAAGGTCTTGATCTGTGGAAAGGCATAGATTCATTCAGAAAAAAAGCCGGGATGAGGATCCTGATCCTGGCTGTATTTGCCATGCTCATTGGATCGGTGTATGCTGGTCCTTCTTTGGGATGTGGTCACGTGGTCGACAGCACGGCAGCAGGATGCGTTGTTTCTGTTTCCAAGGAGCCGTCTTCTCTGGATTTTTCC
>CAMPAP010000143.1 GCA_946631935.1 uncultured Lachnospiraceae bacterium
CCGGGATGGGAGGCTGAATTCGAAGTGACCTTAAGATCGGAGCCTGTCATGATAAACCACCCCTGAAAGATCTGGCAGCCTAAAGGCACATGATAATCACTTGTGACTATGGCTATCTCCTTAACCTGCGGATATTCGGATTTAAGGAGTTTTTCGCTAAAGACCGCATTTTCAGCTGTTGTCATGGAATCATTTTCTATGATGATGCGGTCCGGGCTTAGTCCTTTATCCTCAAGATATTCCGCCATTTTGTCAGCTTCCTTTATATCAGGTTTTCCAAGTGCCGTTCCTCCTCCTGTTACAAGGACATAAGCATTGGGATACTTTTTTGAATTTTCAAATCCTTCATCAAGGCGAAGCTTAAGCTCGTCCCTCATACTGCCGTCCGGCAAAAGCGCATACCCCAGGATCACAATACACAGACTGTCATCATCAGGAAGCCCTTCAGGCAGAGCATCCCCGTTTACAAAGCCTGATGAATTTGTCTCATCCCAGTAATCATACAATTTCCTGATGTCACCCACGTAAAAAGGATGTTCATCTCCCAGATCAGTATAAGAAGCATCGATAAGAGCGCTTATTTTTTTGTAAGCTGCATCTGTATCCTGATATTGACCGTAAACTGAGGCAGCTTCCCTCCATATGTTCTGTAAAGAAGAGTCCCCGGCTGATAAAACGTTTTTGTCTGCCCCTGAGTATGTTTCATAAGCACGGTCTTCGGTTATCTCTGATCCGGGAATCTGTCCACCGGATGCCTGATCAACTTCGGCATCACCTAAAAACAAATCTCCCGAACCTGCTCC
The DNA here is from genome assembly GCA_946631935.1 of uncultured Lachnospiraceae bacterium. Lineage (GTDB taxonomy): Bacteria > Bacillota > Clostridia > Lachnospirales > Lachnospiraceae > AC2028. The sequence goes on from CAMPAP010000143.1 coordinate 804, forward strand.
TTCATAAGGCTCCGTATTTTCTTTATCCGCCCCTGACATTTTCCTGTCAAATCTGCTCTTTAAGGCCATGGTCTCTATGACAAGAAATAATAAAAGTGCGGCTACTGTCACAAGATATATGATTATCCGTTTATTTACGTTTTTCATAAATCTCATTATACAATAAAAAAGGTTTCAAAAACTGTGCGTAAGGAGCAAAAACTTCCATGCATTCATTCTTTTCTTCCCTCTTATCGGTGCGGGATGTCTTTTCTTCTCACTCACTTACCATTTCATGCCGGATAAAAGAGAATCCTTAATGAACATGCTTCCCTACGCCATGCTGGGATTGTTTTTTGTCGGCCTGTGAATCTTTGAAGAAAACCCGGGCAAAAGTAAGCACTTACATTGAAGAAAAACAAAATAAATGCTATATTTTTATGGGCGTTTTGGCCCCTATTTTATTTGAGGAAAAGACAGATGGAAGAAATGGATAAAGAAATCTTCGAACAGATAATCGACACATCTTCAGATGCCTTGTTCTGGAAGGATTCCCAGCGCAGGTTTGTCGGTGTCAACAAGGCCTTTCTTGATTTCTACAGCTTCGAATCTGAAGATGTGCTTATAGGAAAAAACGATGAAGATATGGGCTGGCACAGCGATCCCGTTCCTTTTATGCAGGATGAGCTCAGAGTACTTAGCGGCGAAACAACCTACAAAGTCCAGGGAAAATGTATTGTACGCGGACTTGAAAGAGATATCATCGCATCAAAAAAGCCTCTTTATAAGGACGGAAAGATCGTGGGACTTGTGGGCGGATTCACAGATGTAACAGATCTGATGCGGCGTAAGATCGGAGGAAAAGACTCCCAGATCATGTATACTGTTGAACAACTCAGAAAATATCCCTATTTTGACAAGCTTCTTGACGAAACCAGGATCGAAGAGATACTTGATTCTCTCACGGGAATAATATCGAGAGGCTATATGATCGATTTTGCAAAATCCCTTATAGCCCGGGGCACTCCCTTTACTTTTTCCATAATTGATCTTGATAATTTCAAATATTTTAATGATACCTGCGGACATCACGCAGGGGATCTTGTTCTTATGTATGTTGCAAGGTCTCTTGCCGAGTACTCTTACGGCTTTGGCATTGCAGGAAGATTCGGCGGCGACGAGCTTCTCGTTATAAATTTAAGGGATATCACCACAGAGGATAAGATAAAATTCTTCGACGGTATATATGAAGGCGGAGACATTCTGAGAAGAAATGTGATCCTTGACGGACAACAGCTTTTTATAACCGCAACCTCGGGATGCGCTACTTTCCCGGAAAATGCATCAAGCTACAACGAGCTCTTTTCCATGACGGACAAGACACTCTACAGAGGCAAGACCAAGGGCAGAAACTGTTATGTGATCTATGATGAAAAAAAACACGCAGATATAGAGATAAAAAATCTTGCAAGAAGAGGAATTTATTCAAGCATGAAACTTTTTGCAGAGAGCATGGTGAGAGGAAAAAGCACTTACGAAAAGCTTTCTGCCGCAGCTCCTCTTTTAAGGGGCGAATATAACATCTCGGAAGTATATTATATCGATGACAAAAACGATCTGACGCTGCTTCCCGATGGCAAGGTAACATGCAGGATATTTAACCCTTCGGTCATCATACAAGAAGACCTGACAATAATAAATGATACAGAATCACTGAAAGATAAAGAACCGTTTTTTTATCAGATACTTAAATTAAAAGGAACCGGATCCATGATCGCGGTAAGCCTCGGAGACAAAGGATATATGATCTGCTGTGTAAAAAACAAACAGCGTCTCTGGCAGGAGGACGAATGCGGTATCCTGTACTTTATATCACAATTGCTGTAATGAATATTCGGAGGAATTAAAATGGACAAACTGAAACCGAAGCTTTTTTCGGTAATGAAAAATTACAATAAGGAACAGTTCGTAAAAGATGTGGTAGCCGGAGTGATCGTTGCGATCATTGCCCTCCCTCTGTCCATCGCCCTTGCAATAGCATCCGGTGTTGGTCCGGAAGCCGGTATATATACCGCAATAGTCGCAGGCTTTCTCGTGTCATTTTTCGGAGGAAGCAGGGTGCAGATTGCCGGCCCCACTGCCGCATTTGCCACAATAGTTGCGGGGATCGTCGCAAAGGACGGAACAGAAGGACTGATGGTTGCGACCATACTTGCGGGTATCTTCCTGATCATCATGGGTGTTTTCAGATTCGGAAATCTCTTAAAGTTCATTCCCTATACCATCACCACAGGATTTACCGCAGGGATCGCCATAACTCTTTTTATCGGACAGATAAAGGATTTTACCGGCATAACATATATGAACGGTGAAAAGCCCATTGATACGGGGGATAAGCTTTATGCCCTGGCAAGAAATTCGGGAACATTTAATCTTCAGGCATTTCTGATAGGTATCCTTTCTCTTGCAATACTCATATTATGGCCCAAGGTCTCCAAAAGAATTCCCGGCTCGCTTATTGCAGTCATAATAACCGCTGCCATAGTTGAAATTTTTGATCTTAATGTAACCACCATAGGAACTGCATTTAAAGATATACGTCAGGGTCTTCCTCCCTTTTCTCTGAATAAATCCCTTCTTTCGATGCACATGGTACGCTCACAGCTTTCAAATGCCGTGACCATAGCCCTTCTTGCGGGTATCGAGTCCCTGCTTTCTGCTGTTGTGGCAGATTCCATGATCGGATCAAAACACCGTTCCAATATGGAACTAATCGCACAGGGCATTGCAAATATCGGTTCTGCATGCTTTGGAGGAATTCCCGCAACCGGTGCCATAGCAAGGACCGCAGCCAATATAAAAAACGGAGGGCGCACTCCCATAGCGGGAATGGTCCACTCCGTAAGCCTTGTGATAGTTGTTGTGTTTTTGATGCCTCTTGCCAAGCTTATCCCCATGCCCTGCATTGCAGCGATCCTTTTCCAGGTTGCTTACAATATGAGCGGATGGAGGGGCTTTATCAGGCTGTGCAAGTCATCACCCGTCAGTGATATTCTTGTGCTGCTTCTTACCTTCGGTCTTACCGTCGTTTTCGATCTTGTTGTTGCCATCGAAGTCGGAATAATACTTGCTGCTCTTCTTTTCATGAAGCGTATGAGCGAAGTAACCGAAGTCGAAGGCTGGAAGGATGTTGATGATGAAAACGATCCGGACAGTATATCTTTGAGGACAATACCGAAGCAGACTGTTGTCTATGAGATCTCGGGTCCCATGTTCTTTGCGGCTGCAGGAAAGATCTTAAATATTTCCTTCAAGGATGATACAAAGGTCCTTGTAATACGAATGAGAAGCGTAAGTGCCATTGATGCCACGGCAATGCACAATCTCGAAACTCTCGCAGATGACTGTGACAAAAAGGGAATCCATATAGTTCTCTCACATGTTAACGAACAGCCCATGACGGTCATTAAAAAGGCCGGCTTTGATAAGAGGATAGGCGAAGAAAACTTCAGGCCTCATATCGACGAGGCACTTGCAAGAGCCGAGGAGATCGTTACCAAATGCTGATCCTGTCTTCCGGAGCAAGATACATTCCGTCACCTTCATGAATATCATAAGTATCAAAGAATTCCTGAAACTGCTGATTTACGGCATTTACCCTCAGATAATAAAGAGGATGCTCATTGAATATATCACCCTGCTCAACAACAAGAGTTGTCTGTTTTACCCAGAGCTTTGAGTGGCTTTTAAATAATTTATCATAATCAAAGCCGTCAATACCCGATGCTATTTTAAGAACGATCTGCATACCGGCAATATCTGCAGCTGCCTCACCCCTGTAGAGATTGCCGTCACATTTATTATAGGGATAAGGAGTAAATGAGCTGAAATAATCTGCCAGTCTTTGCGCTCTTTCGTTGTAAGTCTTATAGTCCTCTTCCGGCATCCATCCGCTGGGATTATCTTCATCAACCACCATGTTGCCGTCCTTGTCATACTGAATGCCCATAGGATCAAATCCGTGAGTAAGCTCATGGCCTATAACCTCGCCAAGAGTACCAAGCTTTTCTTCTTCGGACATATCCTTTCTGTAGGTGTTATCTGTTATAAACCCGTCAAGAATAAAGAACTGGTTGAAAGCACCGTAGTAAAAACAGTTATTTACAGTTGTGGTACACTCAGTCTGAATATCATATCTCCAGTCACCGCTTATGCGCTCTTTGCCCACAAGCTCCGCCATATGCTTTCTTGTATTGACCTTAAGCAGGGCATACGCTTCAAGATAACCGGAGCCGGGATCCACCTCAAGATAGGAAGTGTCGATCAGAGTATCCGGTCTTAAGACGTTGAATTTCATATTATCGAGCTTTTCAACAGCAGCCTTTTTGCCTTCCTCAGACATCCACTCTTCTTCCTCAATGATCTGTCTGAAGGCATCCTTGATCTGACCTGCAAGAGCAGTGATATCCTCTCTTTCCTCTTCATCCACAAAATAAGTCATATAAGCATTTTCGGATGCAACACCCACAAGGCTCCTTGCATCAAGTATATCGGCCAGATAAAGACCGTTTAAGGTCTCTTCATCATAAAGCTCTTCTCCGGCCTTGGCAAAATATGCATTTACGCAGTCAAGATCCAGATATTTCGATGCCTCATACGCGGTATGAGCGATACAGTAGGATTTAAGCTTTGAGAGATTTTCATTTGTATAGATCTCATCGAGAGTTCTGATATATGCGGGATAATCGGTATTTACACATCCGTCCTCCAGTCCGTAGGCTTTGAGGATACGTCCCACAGGAAAATTTTTACACCTTTCTGAAAACTCATCTGCAGGCATGGGAGTCAGAAATTCATCATTTTCATCTTCGTCCTCAGATATCCAGTTTTTTTCAAGAAGAACGTCCTCCACTTCATGGAATTCATCAAGTATCACTGCTATATCATCACTGCTGTAGCCCGATCTTTCCAGGATCGCACTAACGGTAATATCATATTCGGTTCGAAGCTCAGCAATATCTTCCTTATCCGAATTGTTGTATATCCTGGGTAGGATAGAGAAATCGTCGCCCTGTATGGTAGCGATCCAGTGTGAAGTATCCTTACTGTCAAGAGTTGTACGGAATGTAAAAAACATGCAGAAAGGATCTGCGGAAGGGTCGGCAAGATAATCACTCATCTCACCGATGCTTCCTATGCTTTCAATGGCATCAAGATATTTTTTTACGGGAGCAACTCCTTCTTCATTACGCTTTTCCCAGTTTGTTGCGATATCATAATACTCGCGGACACGCTGTATATCTTCACCGTTATATTTTTCCCTGTCTTCAAACATTTCACGTTTTTTTTCTGAAATATCATTTACTTCATCCGTGGGGGAAACCATATCACCGGTAAACCTGACATTGGTCTTTGAAAGCCATTCATAATTGGATGAAGTATAATAATCGTTTTTAAGACCGGGATCTTCTATCTGGCAAGCAACTCCGTATATCGAACCGTCAACCCACTGGCTGTCATCCACCCAGATAACATCCGGTGAGTCTTTGATCTCTGCCGCGTCGCTTTCAAAGGCGGTGCTTTTTTTCGCAAATCCTGTTTCTTCATCATATTCATAAGCAAAAACGCTTATGCCGTCAGATACAAAAAGTTCGGGTATCCCGTCACCGCTTCTGTCGGAAAGAGTGTAGCTGACACCGGGAGTATATGCAGATACTTTAACGCCGGACAAAAACATTATCTCTTCAGGATTAAATTCATATTCGGAAGATTTGGCGATCTCTATGGTATCAACGGGGACAAATGCATTTTCCACTGAAACAGTCTGATCTGTGTTTTCTTCTCCGGCAGGTACAGGATCATTTTTTAAACCGCACCCCGAAATGCAGGCCGCAAAAAGACTTCCGCAAAGTAAAAAACAAAAATGTTTATAAATAAGATTTCTTTTCATTTTAACAAGCTTTCCTCCCAAAATCATACTTGTAAAAACTTATCATATTTAAAATCTTTTTTCAATAAAAAAGGACACCGGGGAAATATCCTCCGATGTCCTGTTAATACTTCTCGATATGCTTTAAATCAGCATGAATCTTATCAAACGATTCCCTGAGCCTTCATTGCATCGGCAACCTTAAGGAAACCTGCGATGTTGGCACCTGCAACATAGTCTCCTTCAAGACCATACTTCTTGGATGCGTCATCAAGGTTATGGAAGATGTTGATCATGATGCTCTTAAGCTTTGCATCAACCTCTTCGAAGGTCCATGAAAGTCTTTCTGAGTTCTGGCTCATCTCAAGTGCTGAAGTAGCTACGCCGCCTGCATTTGCTGCCTTGCCGGGAACGAAGTAAACCTTGTTCTCCTGGAAGTACTTTGTCGCATCGAGAGTTGTAGGCATGTTAGCACCCTCACATACTGCGATGACACCGTTTGCAACAAGCTTCTTGGCATCTTCAAGATTAAGCTCGTTCTGGGTTGCACAGGGAAGAGCAATGTCAACCTTAACTTCCCACTGATTGGTTCCTTCGGTAGCCTTGTCATGATACTGTGCTGAAGGACGCTTTGCAGCATACTCGGTAAGTCTTGCTCTCTTAACTTCCTTAACCTCTTTAAGAAGGGCAACATCGATTCCTTCGGGATCATAGATCCATCCGGTTGAGTCAGAGCAGGTAACAGGCTTTGCGCCAAGCTGCTGAGCCTTCTGGATAGCATAGATGGCAACATTTCCTGATCCCGATACAGCACAGGTCTTGCCTGCGATGTCGATTCCGTTGCACTTGAGCATTTCCTGAGTCATGTAAAGAAGTCCGTAACCGGTAGCTTCGGTTCTTGCAAGAGATCC
>CAMPAP010000144.1 GCA_946631935.1 uncultured Lachnospiraceae bacterium
AAGTCTTGATAGTTACGGCCTATACGGCAGCCTTTATCGACTTTATACTCCTTTTTCTGTTTGCGTGGACGAAGTCTTGCTTTTCGGGGCAGATCCCCATTCGTTACATCAAACAGATTTGCATCAAGGTAGTTGTACAGTGTTTTCTCGCTGCACATGATCTCATCCTGATGTGTGATGTAGATCTGATGAAGCGACTGTCCCCGCCTCACGAGAGGGCTTATAAGAGCATTTAAGCGACTTATTTCATCCTCGGATGTGCAGAGTCCCGACCGTGACTGTGAAATGACATCATGAGCTTTATATTGCGCGTGCTCGGCATCATATATGTTTTTCATAAGGGTACACTTACTGATCTGGCTGCATCCGTTACACACATACGGCACTTTGAACCTGCTTGAACAGATTTCTTCAAGGAAATCAGGACAATGCTTTGAGCAATCCGGACAAAGCTTGCAATACTGTACAGACTGGCGATGGCAATCACCTCTGCTGCACAAATTTTTGGCTCTGCAACTCTTACGATGCTTACAAGGATTATAAGGATACCCCGGGCGACCTGTGGCAACCTGCGACATATGCTTACGTACTTCACGTGATATAGTCGACGGATCCTTTCCCAGGGTGCGAGCTATTTCCTTAAAAGTCAGTCCCTCTCCAAGAAATTTTTGGAGAGATATGCGTTCTGCATAAGTGAAAAAATTAGACATAAAAGCATCCTCCATTTCTGCTCGCCGACACAGAAACAAAGGATATCATAAAAGAACCCGATCAACTAAATGATCAGGCTCTTATAAAAGGAGAAGCAACCTCTCCAACCATATGCATCAACAATTACAATGGAAGATATGTAAAACGAAAGGGTTGCATTTCAATTTACAATTTACGTTCACAATAAGTAAATACCGCGTTAAGCCTTTTCTGACGAATTTGTTTCGCTTTTGCTACGTTTTGCAATATATAATCTTTGCCATAGGAGTAATAATGCCCTTATAGCTAAAAATGTAATCACAAAACTGATTTTGACCAAAGGAGAGAAAACATGGGAAATCTTGCTGATATCTACAAGAAGAAAGTAATGGAAGGCGTTGAAGTAAATAAAATAGTTCAGCCGGACCGCGTGGCCGATCCCCAGGGCTATTTTGAATATAACAAGCAAAAGAGATATGCGGCCAGATCCGTCAAACTGGCCCGTGAATATCTGGGAGCTTTGAGGCTTCCTTTGAACCAGCTCATGGACGCCTATGGAACCGTGATGGGATCTAATGAAGCTGAACGTGTACTTAATAACACAAAGACTTCGCTCACCTACAGGACCAGGATGCTTCTTTTCCTTGAAAGGGAACATCCTGAGCTTTTGCAGGAACTGGGCAACAATGTAGAAAAGTTCAGGGATAAATATGTGTTTTTCGATGAAACCGTGGAGAGGTGGATTGAGGAGGGAAAGCTTACCCGTGCGGAAGCGGAAGTGCCTCTTGCGGCACAGGTCATACAATCCTTTTATAGCATTGATCCTGCTGAAGAGATGGCTATTATCACTGTTCTTGAGCAGACCATGGATCCACAGAAAGCACAGCCTCTTACAGAGCGGCTCGCCACAATAAAGAGCATAGATGAGTATTCCCCTAATGAGATGACTGAAGGAACTCATGATGCAAGGATAGATGAACTGAGCGCTAACATTCCTCAGAATATCGCTGACGATCCTGCAAAGAGTGAAAAGTACCAGAGGGCACTTGCATATGCCAAGGAACATCTTAATGTGATGAAGCCCGAGATAAGGGATGAATACTGGTCGCGTGAGAAGACATGCCAGAGTATAGAGGCCGGCAGATCCAATGTGATAAACGGCATGATCCCCGATTATGAAAACGGCAAGTACCATAATATCTATGACGAAAATGAGTCAAAAAACGGGATAATCGTAGTTGATCATGAGCGCGAGAATGATCTTGACGCACTTCTTAATACTCCTGTTGAATACAGCGAAGAGACCAAAGAGGGCCTGAGGCTGATCTATGCAAAAATGGAGGAAATGAAACTCCATGAGTATCCTTATAATCCCCAGGGAGAGGATGGAGCAAAGATTTATTCCTTTAACAAGCTCCTTGACCAGAAGAATGCTCTCATAGCTGCTGTCGAAGCCGGAAATCCGGACGACATCATAAAAGCATCTGAAGATTACGAGAAGACTGTAAATGATATGAAGGAGCTCTACGCTCTTGCAAAAAAATATCTGAACGCAGATCCTCTTATGATCCCCGGAAATATGGACAGTATACGTAATAACGAACTTCCTTTTGAGTTCACCGGAGACATCAAGACTACTGCCATGATCAACGGAGCATTTATAACATTTACCAGGATCAAGCAGAGCGGAGTAAAAGTTGACGATTATATTAACGATCCCACGGGAACCATAGTCAGGGCAAACCTTGAAAATCTTAAGAATGTAAGCTTTACCGAACAGACTAAGAACCTTGAGCTTGAAGAGCTGATCTCTGTAATGACCAGCTCCGGAAAGCATGCAAACGGTTTTAACCGTGTGGATAACGCAGTGCCCCTTATGGGATTTGGAAGGCAGATCGCTTTGCCGACAATGCTTGAGAAAGATGCAGAGCTTTTCCAAAAGAACGCCATCGGATCTGAAGCAATGTTCTCAAATCTTCAGCTTGCCGTTGTATCCGAAAGGTCAAAGTACAAATTCCTGCAGGGAGACCCTTCAAGTGCTTCGGAAGAGGACAGATGGCTCAGATCTCAGACACTCCAGAAACTTATCGTTGCAAGCGATGCGGAGAGAAACCCCGCTGCAATACTTGGAAATCTTCCCCAGACGGATTATCTCGGAAGAAAAGTCGGAGAGACATTTGATCTTGAAGAGGCATTAAACAGAAATCCCATTGATTATGCAGGAATGATCGACAGGGCTGAGAGAATGATGAGGATGGCTCTTTATGCTCCTGTCGGTGTGGATAAGAGTCTGTATCCCGATGAGGTCCTTGAGTCCATCCAGAAAGTATATATTGAAGTCCTGGTACGTCATCCCCAGGATCAGCAGACTCCCGGTTTTGAAAGAATGAAGAACGAGCTTAAGCTTCTTCCCGAGAGATTATCAGAATCCGCATCCGCAGAGCTTAATGAAAAGGTCGCTTCATTAAACGAGAGTTATTTTGCAAACAATGCACCCGAACTTGAGAAAAATCCGGGATGGGAGAATGCTGCATATGCTTCCGGGTTTATGATCGATAATTTCTTTACTTCATTTGCCGGTGCGCTGAATGATACACCTTTTTACAATAGTATTCAGGACAGGGTCTTTGAACTTGACGAGTTGATAAATGAATACGGACAGAACGAAGATAATCCTAAGATCATTGAAAATCCAAGATATGACAGACAGGAAGGTTATGTTAATTCTCCCCATCTTAATTCAGAGAATCCTGATATAAAGTTCAGCAGGCCCATAAAGGGAAGAGAAGCTGAAAATATTTATAAGACTGCCAAGAGGGAGTTGTTAGACAGGATAAAGAGGGAAATCTCAAACGCAAAGGAGGAAAAAGCCAAAAGGCGTTGGGAGGATATGGCCTATATCCTTACTGAGGATGAGATAAAACTGGCAACGTTTTATTCAACATCTCCTTATGGATCACGAATGGAAGCCATGAAGATGGATCTGCTGTATCTGAAAGGAAATGGCTTTGATGCAGGAGATGTAAAAAAAGAGCTCGGGTCTTTTTATGATGATCAGCTCGATCTGATGCATTTTGCAACAGAAGAGCTAAGAGCTGGTATTGAGCGCCAGAAGAAGGAAGAGGAACTTAAGAGAAACGGAAAAAGCTGGTCAAAAGCTGACGAAGAAGAATATGCGGATAAGATAAGAGCGGCACACACCGGATATATTACTGCCTACGAAAAATTAAGACAGGTAACGGATCCGACGCTTTTGAAAACTGACAAGCAGCAGCCGAACGGATTTGAATCCATCATGGATCGTGTGAACCAAAGAGGTGTAACCTCCGCCTACGGCTGGGTAAAGGGCGAACTGAAAGCTCTTGAGAACGGCTGGAGCACAAAGGATATGGCAGTTCTCGGTGCTTTTGGCGGAGTAGAGGCTGTCATAGAAAGCATCAGGGAGTTTGGAGATGATGCCCGTAAGCAGGGTATTGAGGATTATGCAAGAGATTTCAAAGCTCTTAAGGATAAGTACTGGAATAAGCATATAGAAAGCAATGCCGATAAAAAAGAGATCTGCGACGGATTGCTGGCTCTTGCGGAAAAGTACAGCGACAAGCCTTTTAATGCAGTTTTGAATTCGTCATACAAGTCCCTTCTCAGGATCGGTAATGACATAAACAAAGAAGCTGCAAAAACAGAGCTTGCTGACAATGAAATGAGACATAAGAAGGACAAAGAGCCCGTCGAATATCTTAAGGATCTTGAAGCTGCCGGGGATATGAAGAAGTTTGTGGCTGCCCTTGTCGAGATAAGCGACCTGAGGGAAGGAAACATACTTTCAGAGGAAAATGCACATAAATTTGATGAATACTATAACAATCATCTTCTTGGACTTACGGAAGACAATCAGCCTGTTGTCGGCTGGGACTTTTTGGAAAGATACCATAAAGCTGCCATGGATTATCTCAATGAGCAGAGCATTGAATATGTCAGACAGTCTGAGATCGTAGCACGTGACATACGGGATGGCAGACATGAGTACTCTGAAGCCCTTGGCGATCTCGGAAAAGATTACAAGGCATCGGAAGAGATAGCAACGACTCTTGTCAGTAATCATCGTGTTGGGGAAGTGCTTGCTTCCGTCAGACAGATTGTCACCAGAGTTGAAATGGAATTTGAAGGCAAGCGTAAAGACGGAAAACCCTGGGATCCGGAAGCTCACAGAAACTGGTGCAGAAATGAATATGCAAAGAAGGCGACAGACGGACTTACCGAAAAAGAAAGAAACAGGATGATCGCCAAAGCTGTCGGAGGAGTTGTACCTACAAAGAGTAAGTACGGAGTTAAGATTGAGAATAATGTTCTCACTATCCATGACAAGGCACTTTTGGAATCCAAGGCTCAGCAGAATTCCCGGAAAGCCGTTAACAGCTCCATTACCTACATGACTGCTGTCATGAATGATGTGGGACTTTGCTCTGAGAAATTTGAGAGGCTAAAAGAACTTAAGGCATATAAGAATGACAATTCAAAAGAGTTCATGGCAATGTACGATGCTCTTGAAGAAGTGACCAGGATTAATGAGCACAATACACCGGATCAGGTAGAGGCACTGTTCGAAAAGCTTGAGACCGCATCCAAGGCATATTTCACCGCAAAGCGTGTGGATTCAAAATTTGCCGGAAGACATGGAAACGGTCTTGAACGCGCGGAATTTGCAAATGAACTTGGCGATTTTGCAGCATCCTGCAAGAACTCATATGTTGAAAAACATACGGATCAGATCATCGGAACAAAGGGAATGGCTGCCCAGATAGCATATAACACAAATGTTGCAACAGTAGTTGCGGCTAAGCAGCAGGCGCCGGCAAACAACGTTCCGAACAACGCTCCCGTTAATGAGAACGCAAATGTCAATGTACAGAATAATGTTCAGAATAATGGTCCTGTCAACGAGAACGCAAATGTCAATGTACAGAATAATGCTCAGAACAATGTTCCTGTTAATGAGAACGCTGGTGCAAATGACAATCACAGAAAGATGGATGTGAAGGAAGTCCGTAAGATGCTGAAAGAGGGCAAGGCCGCCCCCCAGGGCAGAAAATCCGTGGGATCACCTTCCGCAAAGGCAGGACAGGCAAATGCAAAAGATCATGATGTAAATCCCCAGAGAAAGAGCAAGGCATAAACGGCGCAAATAACAGTTTGGTAATAAGGCTAAGAGGGAAGATTCGAGCTTTGTCGGAAGACTAAGTAGAAAAGTAAAAATATTTATTGAGCAGAAAAGTGAAAATATTGCTTGATTTAGGATTTTCATCATGTTATATTGAAAGTCCGTGATATATTTTCCTTGCTCGCTTTTTAGGAAGTGGGCCAGAGACCAAAAGGAGGTAACAAGCATGAACAAGTATGAATTGGCTGTCGTCATCAGCGCAGTTATTGAAGACGACGCACGTTCCGCAGTTCTTGAGAAGTGCAAGGCACTTGTTGAGAGATTCGGCGGAAAGATCGCGGATGTGGATGAGTGGGGCAAGAAAAAGCTCGCTTACGAGATCCAGAAGATGACCGAGGGATTCTACTACTTCATTCATTTTGAAGCTGAGAGCTCTGCGATTGCCGAGATTGAAAGCCGTATGAGGATCATGGACGGCGTCATCAGATACTTATGCGTTAGACAGGACGAAGCATAAGAAGGAGACTTTAGTATGAACAAAGTTATACTGATGGGAAGACTTACAAGAGATCCTGAGGTTAGCAGTTCAACAACAGGAACTACAGTTGCAAGGTACTCTATCGCGGTAGACCGTAAGTTTAAAAGAGACGGCGATCCGGATGCAGATTTCTTTAATTGCACTTCATTCGGAAAGCAGGCTGAATTTGTGGAGAGATATCTTCACAAAGGAACTAAGGTTGTTGTGGTAGGAAGAGTTCAGAACGATAACTACACCAACAAAGAAGGCCAGAAGGTCTATGGTACCCGCATAATGGTAGATGAGATTGAATTTGCCGAGAGCAAGAATGCATCCGGTCAGGGTGGTTCTTATAATGCAGGATCATCTCAGGGTTCAAACGGAGGGGATGATTTTATCAATGTTCCCGAAGGACTTGTAGAGGAGCTTCCTTTTACCTAAAGTATAGGAGGAAATTATGGCATATACCAAGACTGAAAAGCCGGACGGACCGGCAAGACGCAGAGGCGGAATGCATGCAAGACGCAGAAAGGTCTGCGTATTCTGCGGTAAGGATAATGTTATCGATTACAAGGATGCTAATAAGCTTCGTAAGTATATCTCTGAGGGAGGAAAGATCCTTCCCCGCCGTATCACCGGCAACTGTGCTAAGCACCAGAGAGAGCTTACCACTGCTATCAAGCGTGCTCGTCAGATGGCGATCCTTCCTTACACACAGGATTAATTCAGGATTTTATCAAAGCAAAACCCGGATCATTATGGTCCGGGTTTTTTTATCAAAAACTAAAAAACTGAATCATTTCGAAATTGTGCATATATTGTATATTCAAGGGTAAAAATTGTCAGATAATACATTGATTTTTCGCCTGTCAGTATTTATTATGATATTTAATATTTTGTGATAAATGCACATGTTGAAAGGGCGTTTTGACACAAAATATATTTATATTGTACAGACGGAGGGGGTTAAGAGATGAATGGGAATGCGTCGTTTTCAAAGAATGACAAATTGACTGTTTTTTCCAAAATGAGTACCAAGATAACAATGCTTATCAGTGTTATCGTATTTGTTCTGGTGCTCATAGAGATTCTGGTTGCTACTAACAGGGCATCCGGTGCGGTAGAGGATACATATCTTAATTATGCACAGAATCTTGCGGAAGAGGCCGCAATAGGAGTTGATTTCGCAACCGAGTTTGGAGAGAAGGCTTACGGCGGATATGCCATGAACCTTGCGCAGGAAGCCGCGATTTCCATCAATTTCTCCAGAGAGTTTGGCGAGACGGTATATAAATCCTATGCTCAGAATCTCGCGGAGGAAACCGCTAAGGCTGTGGATGCATCTGACGGCGGTAATCTGAATGCTCTGCTTAAGAACGTACATATCATCGGTGTTGAAGGTTCATATGCATATATGGTATCCCCCACCGGTGTCATGCTCTGGCATCCCACTGCCGAAAAAATCGGCGGACAGGTTGAAAACGCAGCTGTAAAGGAAATAGTGGCTGATCTTAAGGCAGGCAAGAAGGTGGAGAACGGTTCCGTTCTGTATGAGTATAAGGACGCCCTTAAGCTTGCAGGTTATGCTTTCACCAAGGACGGAAATATCCTTATAGTAACTGCGGACTACGATCAGTTCATGAAGATCGATTACGATACGCTTCTTGGCAATATAACCATAGACGGTGTCGAGGGATCATATGCGTATATGGTATCTCCTGACGGCACGATGCTTTGGCATACCAATCCCGAAAAGATCGGACAGCCTGTTGAAAATGCGGCTGTTAAGGGAATTGTTGCAGATCTTCAGGCAGGCAAGACCGTAAATGACGGTTATGTCGTTTATGATTACAAGGGCGCTTTCAAACTTGCAGGTTATTCCTTTACGGATACCGGTAATATCGTTCTTGTGACCGCTGACTATGACAAGCTTATCAATATCGATTACAGCAGACTCATCGGTGAGATCGAGATGTCAGGCGTTGAGGGATCATATGCATATATGGTATCTCCTGACGGAACAATGCTCTATCATACCAATGCGGAAAAGATCGGTCAGCCGGTTGAGAATGCGGCAGTAAAGGGAATTGTGGCAGATCTCCAGGCAGGTAAGGATGTTCCCGACGGATCCTGTACATATGAGTACAAAGGTTCCTGCAAGGTTGCAGGTTATGCATTTACCGGTAATGGAAATATTGTCATTGTTACCGCAGACAGGGACAAGATGATGGTGGGTGTGGATTCCATGAAGACAACCCTCATCATTACAGGTATCATCTTCCTGATCATTGCTGTAGCACTTGTTGCGGTATTTACGATCTTTATGCTCCGCGCACTTGATCATCTCGTTCCTGTCATCAACAAGACTGCAAATTATGACTTTACGGAGGATGATAATTCCAAGACTCTGGAAAAGAGAAATGATGAAGTCGGCATGATAGCAAGAGCCATAGGCAAGACCAGGGAAAATCTCCGCGCAATGGTTGAATCCCTGACCCGGGCAGGCTCAAGCATTGACAGCAATGTCGGAGCTTTGCAGGCGACCATCGACAATGTGAGCAAGGTATGCGAAGACAATTCCGCAACAACTCAGGAACTTGCAGCAGGAATGCAGGAAACCGCAGCTTCCACCACTACCATTGCACAGAATATTTCGAATGTTCAGGAAAATGCACATGGCATCGATCAGCTTGCTGATGAAGGAAATAAACTCTCAAGCGAGGTTGTTGAACGTGCGGGAGAACTTGCCACAACTACCGATAAGGCAAGCAGGAAGACCATTGAGATATATGAGAGCGTCAAGGTTAAATCCGAGAAGGCCATCGTTGCATCCCAGGCTGTTAACAAGATCAATGAGCTTACCGGAACCATTATGGCGATCTCTTCACAGACCGGACTTCTTGCACTCAATGCTTCGATTGAGGCTGCAAGAGCAGGTGAGGCCGGCCGCGGATTTGCTGTTGTCGCAACCGAGATCAGTAATCTTTCCACCCAGACTTCGGAGGCTGTCAAGAATATCGGCAGCATCGTTGATGAAGTCAACAGTGCGGTTGAGCAGATGTCTGATTGCCTGACCCAGACCACAGGTTTCCTTGAGTCCAATGTTCTTTCGGATTATGAGGAATTCGGAAAAGTAAGCGAACAGTACAAAAACGATGCGGAAACCTTCGGAAAGAGCATGAACGAGATCAGGACTAGTATAGGACAGCTTGCTGTCGATATCGGAAAGATCGCAGATGCCATCGGCGGTATCGATTCCACGGTTACCGAAGCATCCCAGGGAGTTGTTGAGATTGCCGAAAGAAGCAGTGATATGGCATCCGATACGACTGAGAGCATCAACAAGGTCAACGAGTGCAGAAAGGTTGTTTCTGACCTGAACGATATCATCGATCAGTTCACACTTTGATGAGATAATAAAAAAGACCCGTCGGATCATTTTGATCCGGCGGGCTTTTCCTTTGTCCGGTCAGCAGGCGCCTTTCCGGGCTGTAGGGTTTCAGCCTTCGCTTCCCTTTTCGAGGGATTCTTTGATGTATTTCATGAGCTCGTCAACGGGGATACCATGTACCATGGATGCTTCCGCCAGAGTCTCCATCAATGCGGCAGGGCAGCTTATGCAGTGCATTCCAGCCTCCATAAGGATGGGTATTATCTCGGGTTTTTGCTGCATTATATCTCCCAGCGTCATGTCCGATCTGATACCGCAGACTTCGATCACACCCTCTTCTGCGGCTTTTTCATTGTTTAAATCTTCCATATAATTCTCCTTATAGGATATAAAACGGATTTTTGTTACAACTCGATTTATGATTATATCCAAAAAGGAAATAATAAACAATACGGGCTGAAAAAATTGTGCGATATCACGGATTGTATACACGAAAAATCCCCATTTTATCGGCATTGTACGAAAAAAAGTACACGTCTTTACCTTGACTTATGTATACAATCTTAACTATAATGAT
Source organism: uncultured Lachnospiraceae bacterium (assembly GCA_946631935.1). Classification (GTDB taxonomy): domain Bacteria; phylum Bacillota; class Clostridia; order Lachnospirales; family Lachnospiraceae; genus AC2028. The sequence goes on from CAMPAP010000144.1 coordinate 10,334, forward strand.
TTCACACGGCGGAAAGTTTTGACGGACTGCAAAATGCCTTTAAATACGTGGTTCAGAAGGAATGATTCGCAAAATATTTTTTAATTTTAACAGGAGGTACTACTAAATGGAAAGACCTGAATGGCAGGATTTCAAAACAGGTAAGTGGGACAAAGAAGTAAATGTCCGTGACTTCATTCAGAGAAACTATCATCCCTATGATGGCGATGAGA
>CAMPAP010000145.1 GCA_946631935.1 uncultured Lachnospiraceae bacterium
TGGAGAGAGGTGCATGAGCTGCACGGCTATCAGGAGGTTTCCGCGCCGGTGCTCAACTCGAAGGCGCTCTGGGTGACCTCCGGACACTGGGCACACTACAAGCACAATATGTTCCTTGCCCCGATGGATGAGGAAGTTCTCTATGAAGGAAAACCGATCGAGCTTGACGAGACGGCAATGTATTCGGCGAAGCCGATGAACTGCCCGAACGCCGTCATGATCTACAAGCGCAGCCAGAGAAGCTACAAGGAGCTCCCGCTCCGCTTCAACACGGTCGACGTTATTCACAGAAAAGAGAAATCCGGCCAGCTGAACGGCCTCTTCCGCGTGCAGCAGTTCCGCCAGGACGACTCCCATAACTTCATCACCGCGGACCAGATCGAAGAAGAGATCGCGGATATCATGGAGATCGCAGACCAGATCTATTCCACCTTCGGAGTTACATACAGGGCTGAACTTTCAACCAGACCCGATGACTTCATGGGTGATATCGAGACATGGGACAGAGCAGAAGAAGCCCTTAAGAAGATCCTTGATAAAAAATACGGCGAGGGCGGATATGAGATCAACGAGGGAGACGGTGCTTTCTACGGTCCCAAGATCGATCTTCAGATGAAGGATGCTCTCGGAAGAGAATGGCAGTGCGGAACCATACAGCTTGACTTCCAGCTTCCTCACAACTTCGGACTTACCTATCAGGATGCAGACGGAGCGATGACACAGCCCATTGTCATTCACAGAGCCATCTTCGGATCCTTTGAGAGATTTATCGGTATCATAATTGAGAATTTCAAAGGAGCATTTCCTTTCTGGATCTCTCCTTACCAGGTCGCTCTTGTGCCCATTAAGCCGGAGCACAATGAATTCGCCAAAGACCTTCAGAAAAAGCTTGAAGATGCCGGTATAAGAGTCGAAGCTGATTATGCCGACAGAAATATGAACGAGAAGATCAAATTCTTCAAGACAATGAAGGATCCTTATATTGTCGTTATCGGTGACAAGGAAATGGAATCAGGAACTCTTTCCATCACCGTAAGAGGCCAGAAGGAGCAGCTTCACGGAATCCCCGTCCAGGCATTTGTGGATGCCTGCAGACGTCTCAATGAAAACAGAGACCGTGAATTGGATGGACAGATAAATGGCTGATAACAAAGCATATTCCAGAGGACAGGCAATATATGAAGCCGGAAGTGCCATCACTTCACTGAGCCTTATAGCATCCGGGCGCGTCGCCGCTGTTTATCCCGGCGGTGCCATGATGCTTGAAAGAGGTGATGTTGCAGGCATTACCGATGTTGTTAACGAGGCTTTCTTTTTGGGCTATAAAGCGGTTGCGGATACTGTTGTGATCTCATATCCGTATTCCAATCCGGAGGCCCTTGAACAGCTTTTTTCACAGCATCCCGATTTTGCCAGGGTGTCTCTATGCTCAATGTTTAAGCAGATAACGGGACTTTTAGGACAGTGCCAGAAATCCGAGCATCACACAGGAGACCTTCACCAGAAGCTTGGCAGGGATATATCCCTTTATTCGGAGCTTTGCCGTAAGTACAGGATCAAAGCTGAAGATATCACAGAGGTTGATGAACTTGACACATATATGATCGAAGAGTCATCAGATACCTGGCTTGCGGATTATTATTCCGGTCTGGGAAAACTCTACCAGTCCGAAACCGGCAAGACTGTTACTTCCGACATGTCTGTCACAATGGGAATGGTCAGGAAAGGAAGTCTTGATGCGAGAAAAGCCTTTCAGCTTCTGGATAACTATTATTCCTTCAGACAGGAAATGGCTGCAATCTACTTTAAGGAAAGCGGCGAAGATTTCTATTCAAAACTGACGGACCTCTTCGTAAGGATGAATCTCGGATCAAATGAGATCATGGATCTTCACAGGATCATCTCACGCATTGAGGAATCGTATTTTGATGAAGCCGGACTCGATAAAGAGATCTATCGTAACAGGATCGATGAATTCGCAGACCGTGCTGACAGCATTTTTGAACAGGCTGACAGTCTTCCCGAAGAGGAAGAAAATGAAGAGATCATGCCTGCTCCGGAGCTGGATAATTCCCTGGATCAGATCATTGACTTTATTGAGGATGAATCAGAAACCGTCATCAATTTCAGAACCCACATAATGGATTATCGTAATGTGGACGATCCGGAATCCATCGATGATGATGTCTCCACATTAAGAAAGAGGATAGCAAAGGAATTCAATGAGATCTACAAGATGGTATTCTTCAAGTCTCTTGAAAAAAAGCCAACTCTTCCTGTCCTGATGTTTTTGTATTTCGGATATGTCGACGAGAAACTTGCAGGAAAAAAATATACGTCGATCCTTGCAAAACTGGCGCAGTCCGTTTCGGATAATTCCGATGCGGGAGTTTATACTTTTTACGGATGGCTTAAGAGTATTTATAACTGCAAAAAGGATCCCAGCCGTGACGAGTTTGAATCGGATTATGTGGACTCGGTTCACAAGCTGAAAGTTCAGGGCAAGATCGATGCGCAGGCCGAAAAAAAGATGCTGGCCGACGGAAAAGCCAGGGCTTCTTTTGAACTTGATAATTTCTTCAGGATCGCGGACAAGGTAACCTATGGAAGGATCACCACATTCTGTCCCATCTTTACCGAAGGAACATGTATAAAAGATCCTTCATCCACATATGTTGATCTTGGCGGATTGTCCGAAGCACTTGATGCGGTACGCTCAGTTGATTATTCAGCCTTCTACAGGGAAAGTCTCGATCATAAGAATCTTGACGTCATGGGTAAGGAGACCATCCATCTTGAATACCTTCCCGACTTCATACTTATGCCCAACATGGGAACAAGAGCCGTTATGTGGCAGGAGATAGAAGGCAAGCTCAGGAATTCACCTGCAAGAGTTGCGATCTCCATCTTCCATGCCGAGGAGCTGAAGAATACCATCATCAGGATCGCCGGAGAGTTCAGATGGGAGATGTGCAAGAGGGTCCAGGGCGCAAGATGGAACGACGTCACGGAAAGATCACTTACCAGCGAATATTTCGATTATGTCCAGTTCTACAGAAAGAACAGGGACCTAAGCCCCGAGATAAAGGAAAGGATCAGGACATCCCTTCAGAGGGCGAAGAACAGTTTCAAGGAAATGTTTGTGCGTGATTACATCCTCTATGTGATGTTTGAGGGCAACGGATCTCCCAGGCTCAATAAAGTGGCAAGACAGATAATCTATACATATTGTCCTTTTGACCGGGATACTACGGACAAGCTCAGGAAAAATCCCATCTACTCCGAGATAATAGAGCATGCGGATGTGAAGAGAGCGCAGAGACTTCATAAGCTTGAGACACTTGAAAAGAAGATAAGTAATGCAGGGCAGCAGGTTCCCGTGACACTCAGGGATGAGATGGCATTTGTTGCGGGAAAAGTAAAATTGTAAAAGAGGGAATCAAACGGCAATGAATCCAATCGCTATGATGCAGGCTGCCGGCCGCATAAAAATATTTCAGGAACAGCATCCGAAGGCACTTGCTTTTATCAGATCGGTCTCCGAAGGAGACATAAGAGAAGGATCGGTCATCGAAGTAAAGGTCATAACGCCGGAAGGCAAGGAATCGGTTTCCAATATAAAAGTGACAAAGGATGATATGGAAACATTCAAGCTTTTTAAAAACAGCAGCTCGGGTAACTGAAAATGAAGACAGATGAAGTTATAAGTGAAATCGAAAAAGTCATTCGCGGTAAGAAGGGAGTCATAACCATGACTCTGGCTACTCTTCTTGCTGGAGGACATGTTCTTTTGGAGGATATTCCCGGAGTCGGCAAGACCACTCTTGCGGTAGCTCTTTCCAAAGCTCTCGGACTTGAGTATTCGAGAGTCCAGTTTACTCCTGATGTTGTCCCCGGGGATCTTCTGGGATTTACATATTATGACCAGAAAAGCGGTGAGTTTATTTTTAGGGAAGGCAGTATATATACCAATCTGTTCCTTGCAGATGAGATCAACAGGACGTCTCCCAAGACCCAGTCGGCACTTCTTGAAGTAATGGAAGAAAGAAATGCTACTGTTGAAGGCAAGACCAGAAAGCTCCCGGATCCTTTTTTTGTAATAGCCACCGAGAACCCTTACGGTTCAAGCGGAACGCAGAAACTTCCCGAATCCCAGATGGACAGATTTATGACATGTATGTCAATGGGATACCCGGACCATGCATGTGAGGTCGAAGTTCTCATGAACGATGCAAGGACAAGGATAGACGATATCAGACCCGTCCTTACTGCAGGAGAGATATCGGAAATACAGAAAAAAGTAAATGAGATCCACACGGATCCTTCTGTGTATGATTATATTGTGGCGCTTTCCGAAGCCACACGTAAGGATGAGAGATTGTCCTTAGGTCTTTCACCGAGAGGAAGCATTGCTCTTTATAAAGTTTCCTGTGCCCTTGCTTATATGTCGGACAGAGACTATGTCACTCCTTATGATATAAACGCAGCCTGGATGAGAGTCGCATCTCACAGGGTCCGCATATCTGCCAGAGGAAGGTCGTTGGGAATGACTTCGGATGAGGTCCTTGATCAGATATTCAGATCTGTCCCCGTGCCCAAGGTGGGCTGATCATCTCTTGATATGGAACATATTAAAAATGCTCTGTATATAGTTTCATATGTACTTATGGTAGCGGCACTTCTTATCGTGTCGGTATTTTTCAGGCAGATCCTTGCCTCGGTTCTTCTGATATTTCTTGTAATACTCCCATTTATTTCATTATATGCCGGATCTTACGGCGCACGTCGTTTAAGCGTAAGCGCATCCCTTCCTTCGGGAACTGTTGATGAAGGAGATGAATTCAGGATCCGTCTTAAGATCAGAAACACATGCGCTGTTCCTATGCTGCGCTGCATACTTGAATATACATTCTGTAATATGTACAGACAGGATGACAGGTCCTTTTCCATAACCCTTCCCGGGGAAAGCTTTGCAAATGATACATACGACGTATGCTTCAAAACGGGTATGCCCGGTGTCTTTACTTTCGATGCGGATCATCTTCTTGTGAGTGATCCACTGCATTTCCATACATTCAGGATAAAAAATGAAATCCACATAAGATGCTATATCATGCCCCGGGTTATACCCATCCCTTATGTTCCTCTCGTCATGTATGAAGGAGAATCCGCAGACGAGTTGATATCGGAAAACGGTGAGCTTACAAGGGATATCAGGCAGCTTCGGGAGTACAGGGCCGGAGACAGGCTTAAGGATATTCACTGGAAAGCTTCCGCACAAAAGGGAGAACTCATAACCAAGGAGTACGAAAGAAGCACGGATCTGTTGTACCTGCTTCTCCCCGAAGTTAAAAAAGGCGCTGAGGAAAAGGTTCTCAGAAGATATTACTCTCTGGGAAAAGCAATGGTTGAAGCTTCAATGGGATTTGTCTGTGCGGTCTTTGATCCTTCCGATAAAAGCTTTGAAGAACTGAAGGTAAGCGATGCGGATTCTCTTAATGACAGCATCTGCAGGATCATGGACCTTGGTTCTTCGTCAGATGACGTATATGCAAATTACATGTATCAGAATCCCGAATGCACGGGTGTTATAAGGATATGTCCCGAAGAGATAATAAACACATAAAAAAAATAAATATAATGAGTCTTCAGACAGATCCCCATCCCGGCTTCATGGGAAGAAGAGAACTTGGGAAAAGAGCTGCGCAGCTGACTGAACGCGGAGTGTGTGAAGGGGATATCTTAAAGGAAAGACTTCCGCGAAAATATGTATCTGTCCTTTTAAGAGGGCTGCTCATCTTTCTTGCATCATACGGTACCGTTTGGGGACTGGTGTCTTCCTTTGACCTTGCATACGATCCCGTAAAAGTATTTTTCGGGATTCTGGTCCTTTCTGTTTTTTCCGCTTCGATCTACTACAACAGACTGACCTTCTATGTGGGATATGTGATAATGTTCCTTACGTTTTTCGTGTATTCCGTCACAAGGTATTCTTATATAAACTCAGGATTTCAGGCCATAATAAACGAGATTAACGAACACTATGTGGATTATTTTTCGCTTCCAGCATTAAGGGTGTCCCAGGAGATCATAGCCGACAGAAATCTTACGGTTCCCATCGCGTGCATCTTCATCGGATGGGTATACTGCATTATGCTGAATGTCACCATATCCAGCTATATGAACCCTGCCCTTACTTTTGTCATAACATTTCTTCCTCTTCAGGCTGCTTTCTATATCGACATCATGCCTCCGTATCTTTGCATGATGATGCTCATCATGTGCTACGTATCTGTTCTTGTGCTTTCGAGAGCAGGATATTATGCGCTTCCATACAGATATAAAAAATATGTACTCTTTTCAAGAAGGCGGAGAAAAAAAGGATTTGAAGATTCCTACATTCTTTCCGCAAAGGGAATGCTTTCGGTATTCTGGGTATCTCTTGCGATCTCACTTGCATTTTATGTTGTGGCAACAGCTGTCTTCGGAGATAGTTTTTCGACGAAGTATGTATCCAACAAACTGAAAAACAAAATGGATGATTATGTCGAGATAATAGTCATGAACGGCATTACATCTGTTTTCAACAGATATGATGCCAAGGGCGGCCTGGCCAGAGGGAGGCTGGGGGGTATAGGTTCTGTTACTCCGGACTATGATACCGATCTTGAAGTTACTTATGTTCCCGATTCCACGGATACGGTTTATCTGAGGGCTTTTGTGGGAGATACATATACCATAGACAGATTCAGCGAGGCGGATGATCCTAACTACAGCATTGTAAATGAACCCTTCCATCCGGATGAAGATGTCAGGGAGATGGAGATTTTCAATATCGATGCGGATGAAGGATATTATTATCTTCCGTATCATACCTTTGAAGCGGATGGGGACATGGACGGAGCTTCCCATGTAACTTATGTTCCGGTTCATGAAGAAGATGATTATCCCATTGATGATGATGAGATGTATCCGTATTCCGAATATGTTTTTGAGCATTACACACAGGTACCGGAATCCCTTATACCGGTTTTGGATGATGTCGTTGATAAGGGAGATCTTATTACCGATAAAAGGGGTAATGAAGGGATGCTTGACTGCTGCTACAGACTGCAAAAATATTTTGCGGAAAATTACAGATATTCCCTTCAGCCCGGCAGGACTCCCATGGGCAGTGATGTGGTGGAATATTTCCTTACATCCCAGGACAGGGGCTACTGTATGCACTATGCCTCCGCATCCACTCTTATACTCAGGTATCTTGGGATACCCGCCAGATATTGTGAGGGATATGTGATCACGGCATCATCTCTTTCCCAGGGTGAACTCGTATCTGAAGAAGGAGGAGAAAAGAAAGTAAAAGTACAGCTGACGGATGCCGCAGCCCATGCGTGGGTTGAGGTCTATATGATCAATTACGGCTGGGTGCCTTATGAAATGACACCTCCGTCATTCGGTGATGAAGAATATGCTGATATGGGTTCTCTTATGAGCATACTTTCGGGTCTCTTTACAAGCACCTCGAGACAGGAGGATGGTGATACGGCTGAAGAAAGCATTGCAGCCGGAACCGGCGAGATGTTCTCAAGGTTTGGAAAGAGCGTCGCTTTTCTGATAAAGCCTGTGGGTTTTTCCATAGCTGCGCTGATCCTTATCCTTATTATGAGACCCCTTGCTCTTTCACTGTATTCTTATCTGAAGGTTTTATTCTCCTTAAGGAAAGGAGATTACTCGGATGCATATCTGAGAAGATACAGATCGTATTCCTCAAGGCTTCTGAAGCTGAAAGCGATCTCCACGGTCAATGCTGATCCCCTGATCATTGCAGATGCGCTTGGCGGCTGCATTAAGGATGAAAAAGATCTTGAGAAGATCAGTCGTATCGCAGAGAATGCAAGAAGGGCAGCGTATTCCCGGGAAGGGATAGGAGAATATGAATACAAAACATCCTGTCCCGATATGAGACACATTGCAGCCGAGGTGAAAAAAAACATGAGTCACCGTTGAATAAAAAGCACGGAAACTGTATAATATAAATGTAGTTTCCAAACAAAGGGACGGTTCTGCCGTATCAGGGCAGGTGCCGCCGAATTGGTAAATTGAGGTGTTTATGAGAGATGTGACGATAATAGGAGCGGGGGTTACCGGAAGTGCCGTGGCAATGGAACTGGCCGCATATGATCTGGACATACTTGTTATCGAGAAAGAATCCGATGTCTGCGAGGGCACGTCAAAAGCAAACAGCGGAATAGTCCATTCCGGTTACGACGCAGAACCGGGTTCGCTGAAAGCCCGCTTTAATGTTGAGGGGAACAGACTGATCCATGAACTGTCCCGGGCTCTGGATTTTCCCTTCAGGGAAAACGGATCTCTTGTTCTTTCTCTTGAAGAGGAAGGGCGGGCAAAAGTGGAGGAGCTGTATGAAAGAGGATTGGCAAACGGCGTACCCGGCCTTAAGATCCTTGAAAGGGATGAACTGACAAAGCTTGAACCAAACGTCAGTGAAAATGCGGTATGCGCACTGTTTGCGCCCACCGGCGGGATCGTCTGTCCTTTTAACATGAATATCGCATTTGCGGAAAACGCTGCCGACAACGGAGCTGACTTTGTGTTTGATACTCAGGTAAAAAAAATCACAAAGAAAACTTCGGAAGACGGGAGTATTTTTTTTCATATCGAAACTTCCGGAGAAGATTTCGACACAAAGGTTTTGGTAAATGCTGCCGGTGTATATGCCGATGTGATCCACAACATGGTATCGGATGAAAAGATCCATATAACTCCCAGGAAGGGCCAGTACATCCTTATGGATAAAAATGCCGGAAGTCTGGTAAGCCATACTCTTTTTCAGCTTCCCACCAAAATGGGAAAGGGTATTCTGGTAACCCCCACCGTTCACGGCAATCTCATGGCGGGACCCACTGCAGATGATGCGGATCCCGAAGATACATCCACAACGGCAGAAGGACTCGATACCGTTTTGACAAGAGGCGCTCTTTCCGTAAAAGCACTCCCACGCATGCCCATCACTTCCTTTGCGGGACTCAGGGCACATGAAGACGGAGGCGATTTTATCGTGGGAGAAGCAAAAGACGTGCCGGGATTTTTTGATGCGGCAGGAATTGAATCACCCGGACTTACGGCAGCTCCCGCCATCGGAAAATATCTTGGAACTCTTATTGCCGAAAAATTAAGTGCCCGCAAAAAAGCAGACCATATTTCGGAAAGAAAAGGAATTCCTTCAATCGCTCTTGCAGACGATGAAGAAAGGGAAAAACTCATAAAGCAGGATCCTTCCTATGCAAAGGTCGTATGCAGATGCGAACTTGTGACGGAGGGAGAGATAAAAAATGCCATTACGAGAACCCTGGGTGCGAGAACTGTTGACGGAGTAAAAAGAAGGACCCGTGCCGGAATGGGAAGGTGTCAGGCCGGATTCTGTCTTGCCAGGACAATACCTATTCTTGCGGAGCAGCTTGGTGTAAGCTTCGAAGATGTAACAAAAAGCGGCGGCGGGTCGTACTACATAGACGGAAATATCAAGGATCTTATTTAAAACGGAGAAATAAATATGCAAGATAAAAAAGCAGATCTTGTGATAATAGGCGGCGGACCGGCAGGACTTGCAGCTGCGGCAGCTGCAAGAAAAGAAGGACTTGAAGACATACTGATAATAGAAAGGGATGTACGTCTTGGGGGCATTCTTAATCAGTGCATCCATAACGGATTCGGACTTCATACCTTTAAGGAAGAACTCACAGGCCCTGAATATGCCGCAAGATATATCAGGCAGATAATTGATGAAAAGATACCCTTCATGACAGGCACCATGGCGGTAAACATTTCCTTTGATGAAAAGACCGGCCTTAAGACGGTAAAAGCCATGAACGGGGATGAAGGTCTTTTTAACATAGAGGCAAAAGCCGTGATCCTTGCTATGGGATGCAGGGAAAGACCCAGGGGAGCACTTAATATCCCCGGATACAGGCCTTCGGGTATTTATTCAGCGGGAACTGCCCAGTACTATGTAAATATGGAAGGCAGGATGATAGGAAAAAGAGTTGTGATACTCGGATCCGGAGATATCGGACTGATCATGGCAAGGCGTATGACATATGAAGGCGCAAAGGTTTTATGCGTTGCCGAATTGCAGCCCTATTCCGGAGGCCTTAAGAGAAATATCGTCCAGTGCCTTGATGACTTTGACATTCCTCTTTTGCTGTCACACACGGTAGTTGATATAAAGGGTAAAAGAAGGGTGGAGGGTGTCACCATTGCAGAGGTTGATGAAAACCGCAAGCCCATTCCCGGGACTGAGCAGTTCTATGAATGTGATACTCTCCTTCTTTCCTGCGGACTTATTCCCGAAAACGAATTGTCTTTGGCTGTGGGAGTCAGGATCAATCCTGTTACCGGCGGAGCATTTGTAAATGAAAGCCTTGAAACGAACATTCCCGGGGTATACGCCTGCGGAAATGTTCTTCACGTACATGACCTGGTGGATTATGTATCAGGTGAAGCCTCCGTTGCCGGTAAAAATGCAGCGGATTTCCTTCTGGGAAAAGAAAAAAAAAGCGGAGATGAAATAAAGTTTGAAATAAGACCCGAAAACGGCGTGAGATATTCCGTTCCTTCAACTGTCGATCTTGCGAAGATGCCCGATACGCTCACTGTAAGATTCAGGGTGGGCGCAGAGTACAGGAATGTAAACCTGGTGACATATGTTGACGGTAAAAAAATGACGAGTCAGCCAAAGGCGGTTATGGCACCGGGAGAGATGCAGCAGCTTATACTTGTTAAGAAAAGACTGTCGGAGCTTGCGGGCAGAGGGCCTTTTCATGAACTTACAGTCAGGATAGAAGAAAAAGATGCTTAACGAAAGAAGAGTTTCGTTCAAAAACGGAGGTATATCCGGCATGGATATAAGAGAACTTACATGCATCAGATGTCCCATAGGATGCCAGATAAAGGTTGAGATGGAAAACGGTGAAGTAAAGTCCGTAACCGGTAACAGCTGCCCGAGAGGTGAAGAATATGCAGTTAGTGAAGTTACGCACCCGTCAAGGATCGTAACATCCCTTGTCAGGATAAAGGGCGGTGAGAGACCTGTTGTTTCGGTTAAGACGGCATCTGATGTTCCCAAAGAAAAGATGATGGACGTTATTTCCGCACTTAAAGGTATAGAGCTTACAGCACCTGTGCATATTGGCGATGTGGTCATAAAAGATGTTGCCGGATGCGGAGCTGATGTAGTTGTTACTTCGGATATACCGGAAGGAGAATGATATGAACCAGCAGTATATTCTTGCACTTGATCAGGGAACCACAAGTTCAAGGGCGATCATTTTTGATAAGGACTCACATATAAAGGCCATTGCCCAAAAAGAATTTGAACAGTATTATCCGCAGCCCGGATGGGTTGAGCATAATCCCAGAGAGATATGGTCTTCGCAGATCTCCGTTGCAAGGGAAGCCATGGCAAACATCGGAATAGGAGCGTCCGATATAGCAGCAATCGGCATTACCAATCAGAGAGAGACCACCATCGTATGGGACAAAGAAACAGGAGAGCCTGTTTACAATGCCATCGTATGGCAGTGCAGGAGAACCTCGCAGATGATCGACAGGATAGTGACTGCGGGGCATTCCGATATGATAAGGGAAAAGACAGGTCTTGTCCCTGATGCGTATTTTTCTGCCAGCAAGATCGCATGGATCCTTGAGAATGTGGACGGTGCCAGAGAGAAAGCTGAAAAGGGAAAGCTGATCTTCGGAACCGTGGATACATGGCTTATCTGGAATCTTACCGGAGGTCTTGTCCATGTAACTGATTATACGAATGCGGCAAGGACCATGCTTTTCAATATCCATACACTTGAATGGGATAAGGATCTGCTGGATCTTTTCAATATCCCTTCGTCCATGCTTCCTGCTGTTAAGCCCAGCAGTTATCAGTACGGTTATTCAAGCGAGAAGGTCATGGGAGGATGGATCCCCATTGCGGGTGCTGCCGGTGACCAGCAGGCCGCTCTCTTCGGACAATGCTGTTTTGACAAAGGTGATGTAAAAAATACATACGGAACAGGATCGTTTATCCTGATGAATACCGGAGACAGGCCGGTTGAATCTTCACACGGACTTCTTACCACCATTGCGGCATCCACATCGGAAAAACCCGAATATGCCCTTGAGGGGTCGGTTTTTGTGGCAGGCGCTGCGGTGCAGTGGCTCAGGGACAGCATGAGAATGGTAAAGACATCGGCCCAGACCGAAGAATATGCAGATAAGGTATCGGATAGCGGAGGAGGGTATGTTGTTCCTGCTTTTACGGGACTGGGTGCACCCTACTGGGATCAGTATGCAAGGGGAACGATCGTCGGTATCACAAGAGGTACCACAAAGGAACATTTTATCCGCGCCACTCTTGAATCCATTGCATACCAGTCCTCGGATGTTTACAGGGCAATGGAAGAGGACCTGGGAGTTTCCCTTAAGGAGCTTAAGGTTGACGGAGGAGCTTCCGCCAACAACTTCCTCATGAAATTCCAGGCAGATCTTGTGGGCTGTAATGTAAGAAGACCCAAATGCATTGAGACCACAGCCATGGGAGCCGCATATCTTGCGGGGCTTGCCGTCGGATATTTTAAGGATAAGGATGAGATACGTGCAAAATGGGAGCTTGGAAGGACCTTTGAACCGTCTTTAGACAAAGCGGATGTGGAGGCACTCATGAAAGGCTGGCACAGGGCAGTAAAATGTGCACGCGTTTGGAGCAGCCCGGAAGAGTAATTTTTGCCTTATATTCAATATATTGGATTTTTTGTGGTATAATGGTTTTGGTCATAAAGTGCCGTTGGGGATTGTGGCAATATGTATGACCAAGGGGGTAAACGGCGGTATATGCGCCGGTATGAGCACTGATGCATGACAAAATATCAGTAATTCGTGATTATCTTAGTGATGTGATGAGGGTCAATTCCGTAGGGGAATTGGAAGCGCTCACTGAACAGTACAAAAAAATCCTCGGGGAGATCGATGCTCCCCTTAAGTCTTTGTGTGAAGACTTCGATACACTCGGCAGAGAGATAATCTATCTTAAGACGGGAAGCGATGACGAAAGAGGAAGCGGTCTTTTGGCCAGCCTCAGTGAAACGGAGAGCGCTGAACTTGAAGAGACGGAGAAGATCATTGCCGAGAATCTTTTTGATTATCATTTCCAGCCCATAGTAAGCGCTGTGGACGGAGATATCTATTCCTACGAGGTTCTTATGAGACCCCAGGGCAGAATAGTAAGAAGCCCTCTTCAGGTCCTTAAATACGCAGAACTGAGAAATAAATTAAATGAAATAGAAAGAGCGACATTTCTCAATATACTGGGGATACTTGATGCAGATCCCGAGGTCAGTCATGAGAAAAAGCTGTTTATCAACTCGATTCCCAAGACCCATGTCTCTGCGGAGGACAGGAAAAAGATCGATGAACTCATGTCTGCACACAGTGCCAAGCTTGTTGTGGAGCTTACGGAAAAAGCGGAACTTGATGATGTTGAGTATTCCGAATTCAAGAATCATTATGAGTCCATGAACATCGGCACGGCAATTGACGATTACGGTACAGGTTATTCCAATGTCCAGAACCTTCTCAGATATATGCCTGATTATGTCAAGATCGACAGATCGCTGTTGAGTGATATTCAGGATGATTCAAAAAAGAGGCACTTTGTCAGGGAAATCGTTGACTTCTGTCATGATAACGGTATCCTGGCTCTTGCAGAGGGCGTTGAGACAAGTGAGGAATTAAGATGTGTCATACTGCTTGGTGTTGATCTTATCCAGGGATTCTATACGGGAAAACCGACACCCAAGCCCGTAAAGTCTGTTCAGTATAAGATCAGGCAGGAGATAAAAAGCTATGCCCACGAACGCCAGGAAGGCATGGAGTCCAAGGTTTATGTCATGGACATCGGAGAGCATGTTAATCTTGGCAATATGGTCAAGGACAAAATGGAATCCATCCTCATTGATAAGAGCGGCGATTTTTCCATCAGCGGAGAAGCGTCTATTGATGCAAGGATGGTCATAGATATTGCGGATAATACCGAAGTCAATCTTAACCTTGATAATGTAAGGCTGACCAATTCCTGGAAAACTCCCTGCATAGAAATAGGCAGGGGATGCATAGTCAACCTGATCATTAAAGGCGATAACAGACTCAATTTGGGAGGTATCCGTGTTCCGGAGGAATCTGAATTTGATCTTTCCGGAGACGGTAATCTGGGAATAGTCCTTGACTATGACGAATATTTCGGAATAGGAAATGACATGAAATCCGGTCACGGAGATATGAAATTCAACCAGTCCGGACTTCTCAAGGTAGAATCCAACGGAAAGACCGGAATATGCATCGGCTCCGGCCTTGGCGGTAAGATAGAACTGAACAAAGGAAAATACATTCTTGAAATGAACAGTGACAGAGCTGTGGGAATGGGATCTTTTGGCGGTGAAGTTACAGTCAGGATCAAGGGCAGTGATATAAATATCGATCTGAGCAGTATCAAGGGTATAGCCATAGGTTCTGAGGAAGGAAATGCCGATATCGAGATAAGCGAGACTTCCACCAAGGTTTATATGAGCGGAAATGACGCTGTATGTTTCGGATCACTTTCCGGAAAGAAAGCTTCTGTATTTTTCCACGATGCAAGCACCACAATGAATATTCATAACGACAGATGTTCCGGAGTTGCGGCTCTTGACGGAAAGACCGAGTTCAGGATAGAAAGGGCTGCCATGAGGATATATGCCAAGGGTGAGAACGTTCTTCCCTTCGGCGGCTTTTCGGCGGATTCAGACTGCTACTTTACGGATACCGATGTTACCGTAAAGGTCATGACAGCGGTCAAGCTTGAAAAGTATCTTGATCCGGGAAGAATGAATGTAACTCACGGAAGCATCAGGATAGTTCTTAACGGATTTGAGTACGAGCTGCTGAAATAGCATGCAGTGCCAGGCACCGGACGTGTCAAAACGCTGACCGTAAAGCGGGTTCCTGAAAAGGATCCCGTTTTTTTTATGTTTATTTATTTTGCTGATTTACACTAACGCTTTAAAGTGATAAAATGTTGGGTGTCGTAGGCAGACAAGATTAAGACCCGGGACAGCTTTTTGATAACAGGTCCGAAGCAGCAGACAGTTTTTCTGAGGAGCTGGGATGAGCTGAACCGGTCGGTACCGGAGGTGGATATGATCATAAAGATTCTGATGCTGGTGATATTTTTTTCCGTTATGATAGGAGTCGGATTCTATTGCAGGAAAAATGCAACGGACGTTAACGGATTTGTCCTTGGCGGAAGAATTGTAGGTCCCTGGCTTACGGCTTTCGCATATGGGACCAGTTATTTCAGCGCCGTTATATTTGTGGGATATGCGGGACAGTTCGGCTGGAAATACGGAATAGCATCCACCTGGATAGGAATAGGAAATGCGCTTTTAGGTTCAATGCTTGCCTGGAGAGTTTTGGGCAGAAGGACCAGGATCATGTCGCAGCATCTTGACTCTGCCACCATGCCGGAATTTTTCGGAAAAAGATTTGATTCAAAAGCACTTAAGCTTTTTGCCTCTCTGATAGTGTTTGTTTTTATGATCCCATATACCGCATCACTGTATAACGGTCTTTCAAGGCTTTTTGGCATGGCTTTTAATATTGATTACACAGTCTGCATCATAGCCATGGCGATACTCACCGGAGTGTATGTTATCGCCGGAGGTTATATGGCGACTGCAATAAATGATTTCATACAGGGGATCATCATGCTCTTCGGTATCGTTGCGGTCATAGTTGCGGTGCTTAATTCAAGAGGAGGCTTTCTGTCATCCCTTGAGCAGCTTGCAGAGGTATCTGATGAAAGCGTGAGCACGGTACCCGGAATATTTAATTCGTTTTTCGGTCCGGATCCCGTTAATCTTATAGGAGTGGTTATCCTTACTTCCCTGGGAACCTGGGGACTACCCCAGATGGTCCAGAAATTTTATGCCATCAAATCAGAACAGTCCATTACAAAGGGAACCATTATCTCAACTCTTTTTGCCGGAGTTGTTGCAGGAGGATGCTACTTCCTGGGAGGTTTCGGAAGACTTTTTTCTGACAGTGTTGATGTCGGAACCCAGGGTTTTGATGCGATAATTCCTGCGATGCTCAGCAGCTTAAGTCCCGCTCTTATCGGACTTGTTGTGATACTTGTTCTTTCTGCATCAATGTCCACTCTTTCGTCTCTTGTGATCACATCAGCTTCAACGCTGACCATTGACTTTATCAAGGGAAACCTTATTAAGGACATGAAAGAAAAAAACCAGGTTCTCTGGATCAGAGTCCTCATCGTTGTCTTCATAGCGATCTCCGTTGTGCTTGCCGTGATCCAGTACAGATCGAATGTTACTTTCATAGCCCAGCTCATGGGTGTTTCATGGGGAGCCATGGCAGGTGCGTTTCTTGCTCCTTTCCTCTACGGGCTTTACTGGAAACGTACAACCAAAGCAGGCTGCGGAGGGTGTTTTATATTCGGTGCAGGATTTATGATCTATAATCTGCTTTTCAGGGGAACGCTTCCGGTTCTGCTTCAGTCCCCTATCAATGCCGGAGCATTTACCATGCTTGCGGGACTTATAATAGTACCTGTTGTTTCCCTCATCACGGCAAAGCCCGATGAAGCAAAGACCGATCAGATATTTGAATGTTATAAGCACAAAAACGAAGTGCCTGTAACACAGTCATTGGAGTGATATATATGTCTGTATTTAAAAGCGCTGAAGAAGCAATTAAATATTTTGAAGGTGATAAATATGCGGTTCTTTCAGGCATGAAGCTTGAAGATCTTAAGGAAGATTACGCAAGGAGCAGTGTGGTCCTTACAGAAGATCACAAAAACGCAAACGGCGGCATCATGGGAGGTGCCATATTTACTCTGGCAGATCTTGCCTTCGCTGCACTTGCAAATAATATCCACAAACCCACCGTTGCACAGCAGGTGAGCATCTATTATCTTACCCAGCCAAAGGGAGATAAGCTTAGTGCCGAGGCAGAAATAATCCGTAACGGAAAAACCACCTGCGTGCTGCAGATCAGGGTAAAAGATGATAAAGGAACGCAGATCGCCCTGTTTACGGGAACGGGTTATAAACTGTGAATAAGATATTTTTTTCGGACCTTGACGGGACGCTTCTTACATCAAAAAAAGAGATCTCTGAGAAAACAAGAAAAGCACTGGATGAATTTGTATCATGCGGAAACAGGTTTGCCATATGCACGGGCCGTGGACTTGATAATGTGATACCTGTGGCGGAAAAACTGGGGCTGAACTACCCGGGTATGTTTCTTGTATGCTTTAACGGAGCAGAGATCTATGACTGGGACAAAAAAACCTCCCTTCTTCATATAGGAATACCGTTTGAACTGATACCGAAGATCTTCGGTATTGCGGAACGCTCAGGCATTCACTGCCATACCTATACACCGGATTATATGATAACTCCCGCTGATGATGAGGAGATCCATTACTATAACCGTGTTATTCAAAGGCCCTATGTCGTTACGAAGGATATTGTCAGCAGACTTCCCAAGGAGCCGTGTAAAGTGATCGGGATCGAGCTTCACGATCATGAGAAAATGGAAGCTTTCAGAAAAGAGATAGATTCAAAGCTTGGAGACAGACTGACAACCGTTTATTCCAATCCTTATTATCTCGAGATCTTTATGAAGGAAGCCGGAAAAGGATCGGCGGTTTTAAGACTGTCTCAAATGCTTGGGATCAGGATTGAAGATACCATCGCAGCAGGGGATGAAAAAAATGATATATCGATGATCGAAGCTGCAGGTGTCGGTATAGCAATGATAAACGCTTCGGAAGAGGTCAGAAAAATAGCCGATGTTGTTACGGCTGCAGACAACGATCATGACGGACTTGCTGAAATTTTGCGGTCTTTAAAGGATTAAAGAGTAGATAGGCGAAAAATATGAAAAGAAAGATCCGTGCATTTGCACGGATTTTGTGATAAGTAACGGTTATTACAGGCAATAATTAATAGGTATTATACAAATATGTATCAAAGTGCAATAATCACTTCATGACAGATCAAAAAGAGGAGAAAAGATCTGTCGGAAAGTTTGAAGGAGGTTTAAAATTATGAAAAAAAATCTGATCGGAAAAATATTAGGAACGCTTACAGCGGCAGTACTCAGCGCAGGACTTCTTGCAGGATGCGGAAAGAGTGCCGAAACATCTGCACAGCCTGCACAGACACAGGCACCTGCCCAGACTGAAACTACATCACCTGCAGAAAATGCTGAAGCTGAAGCACCTGCAGCAGATGTAGTTGAGTCCAAGGGAACCATTACCGTTGCAGCAAGCCAGACTCCCCATTCGGAGATCCTTGCAGAGGCAGCGAAGATCCTTGCTTCTCAGGGCTGGGACCTTCAGGTTACCGTTTTCGATGATTATGTACAGCCCAATAATGTAGTTGAATCTGAGGAGTTTGATGCAAACTATTTCCAGCACATTCCCTATCTTGAGTCCTTCAATGCAGAGCAGGGCACACACCTTGTAAATGCAGGCGGGATCCACTACGAGCCTTTCGGTATCTATGCCGGAACCAAGTCTTCCCTTGACGATATAGCAGACGGCGATGAGATCGCGGTTCCCAATGATACCACCAATGAAGCAAGAGCACTTCTTCTTCTCCAGGACAATGGAATTCTTACTCTCAGGGAAGGTGCGGGACTTACCGCTACTGTCAATGACATCGAAACCTACAATGTTAAGGTCAAGATCATTGAACTTGCAGCAGAAAGTGTTAAGGATGCGATCCCCGATGCGGCATTTGTAGTGTTAAACGGAAACTACGCACTTGAGGCCGGACTTTCCGTAGGAAGAGATGCACTTGCATTTGAAGCTAACGATTCAGAGGCAGCAAAGACCTACGTTAATGTCATTGCGGTTAAGGAAGGTCATGAAAATGATGAGGGCATCAAGGCGCTTGTTGAGGTTCTTAAATCTGATGAGATAAAAGAGTTTATAAACAGCACATATGACGGAGCAGTAGTTCCTTTCTAAAGATCATATATATACCCTCCCTGCCATGAGAACCGCACATACGGTTCTCGTGGCATTTTTAACTTGAAAAGTTTATTATGTATTTTGATTGAAAATACTTCTTTTTACCTTTGCGTATAAATTGACCATCAGGTAAAAAGGGAGAAAAATAATTTTTTTATCCGGTGAAGATATGAGTGAAAATATAATCGAGATAAAAGATCTGAATAAAAGCTTTGTCTCCGAAAAAGGACATGTGGAAGCACTTAAAAATGTCACAATAGGAATTAAAAAGGGTGATATCTACGGGATCATCGGTCTGTCCGGTGCGGGAAAATCCACTCTGGTGAGATGCATTAATCTATTGGAAAGGCCCACTTCCGGCAAGGTGATAGTAGGCGGAAAAGATCTCATGGAGCTTAATGACAGACAGCTTCGCTCAGAAAGAAGAAAGATCGGAATGATCTTCCAGCATTTCAATCTTCTGATGCAGAGAAGTGTCATTGACAATGTTGCTTTTCCTTTGGAGATCGCAGGAAAAAGCAAAAAGGAAGCAAGAAAGAAAGCACTTGAGTATCTTGAGGCTGTGGGACTTTCGGAAAAAGCAGCGGCATATCCCGCACAGCTTTCCGGAGGGCAGAAGCAGCGCGTTGCAATAGCCCGTGTCCTTGCATCCAAGCCTGAGATACTTCTTTGCGATGAGGCTACAAGTGCACTGGATCCCCAGACCACAAAATCGATCCTTACTCTTTTAAAAGAGATAAATGAAAAATACGGCATCACTATCGTTGTGATCACCCATGAGATGAGTGTCATACGCGAGATATGCAGCCAGGTTGCGGTTCTTGACCACGGAGAACTTGTTGAAAGCGGGAGCGTTGAGGAACTGTTCAGAAACCCGAAAACCGAGGAAGCCAAGAGACTGGTATACAGTGGAAGCACCCATGTACTCAGCATGACGAGCAAGAAAGTGGTGAGGGTCTTTTTTAACGGACAGGATTCTTATGAACCTACCATCGGCAATATAATCCTTGAAACGTCGACGCCGATAAATATTCTCTATGCCAACACTGAGAATGTAAACGGAAATGCCGTGGGGGAAATGCTTCTGCAGCTTCCGGATGATGTAGAAAAGGCAGACAGGTTTATCAGATATTTTGAAGAAAAAGGATTGAATCCAAAGGAGGTGAAGTACGATGCTGACTCAGCAGGAAATAATGATGATAATTGAAGGTCTCAGGGATACACTTATCATTGTCGGACTGTCCACCCTGTTCGGATATCTTCTCGGACTTCCCCTTGGAATAATACTTGCAGTCACTGACAAGGATGGAATAAAACCCAACAGGATCATTTATAAGATACTTGATCTTGTGACCAATATACTCAGGAGTTTTCCTTTTATCATTCTTCTGGTAGTTCTTATCCCCGTGACAAGAGCCATCGTGGGTAAAAGCTACGGAACAGGTGCAACCATAGTGCCCCTTGTTGTTGCGGCAGCGCCTTTTATCGGAAGAATGGTGGAGAGTTCTCTCAAGGAAGTTGACAAGGGTGTCATTGAAGCGGCCCAGAGTCTCGGAGCAGGGAATGGGACGATAATATTTAAGGTCCTTCTTGCGGAAGCGAGAACATCACTGCTTGTAGGTGCGACCATCGCTTTTGGTACCATCCTGGGATATTCTGCCATGGCAGGAGCTGTGGGAGGTGGCGGACTTGGAAGCATCGCCATAAGATACGGATACAACAGATTTCAGCCGCAGATACTCTGGCCTTCGGTAATAATACTCATCCTTCTGGTCCAGCTTTTCCAGATCCTTGGAATGAGGATATCCGGTAAGCTCGACAGAAGAAAGAAATGATCCGGGGTCACACGATCCTGAATCTTAATTCCCAGAAAAAGCAAAATATGAAAAGCAGGGAAACTGCTATGGCTGCGAAGACCCTTCCTTTTGAATCAAACAGTTTAGTCAAAAGCGGCACCATGAATTTCAAAAATAAAAGTGCCATGATCCCGAAGATGCAGCTGCTTATCAGAGAGATGCGTCCCTTATAGTTAAGGAGCCATCCTTCGTATGTCCATAGAGTTATATGGAATTTGCAGAGCACGAACATATATGTCGCGTATTCAACAGCGGTGGTTATGAGGGTGCTTCCGAAAAATATCAAAAAAGGATTCTTTGTTTTTCTGAAAACAAAATATAGTGCAAGTATTCCGAATCCGTATATGGGACAACAGGGCAGGTGTAATACTCCCCGGTCCATATATGTGCCAAAAAGAACAAATACGCAGATGATCTCATAAAGCCATCCGATGAATGATGCGCTCATGAACATCAAAAGATATTTTGCTGTTGAATAATAATATTTTTCCAATGCTTATTGAATTGTCTTTGTATTTGACAGAGGCGCGGAAGATGCCTCGACGGAATATCTTCCGCATGCAAAAAAGAAAAGCGGAGCTGTAGGGGTTGCGATAAATGCGGGAAGGATCAAAAGAGAGTTGACCACTGAATGCATTGCCAGCGCATCGGCACTGATCCTTGAGTAAAAAAAGGATGAAAAATAGCTTGCAACAAATTCAAGCAGACTCATTATGATGTACAGGATGAGAAAGATCATGGCAAGATTTTTTTTGTTATCGCTTGCCTCGTTATTTATCATGATGAAAAATACTGCGTAGAAGACAAGTGAGATCGTCATGGTGAAAAGGGCTGTCGGATAAACCATTCCGTCGTACTCCATACGGGAAAAAAATACCGGGACAATGCTTTTTTGCATAGCAACGATGCCAAACGCAAGGAGTACAGCCAGGGACTGGAGAACAAGTACAATTGTTGAAATGGTTTTTGTGGTATTCATATAGAAGCCTACATGAAAATCCTGAATCCAGATGATTATAACATATATGGTCATGATTTTTAGTGATAAGCAATAGTTATAACGAGTAATAGGTTTTTGGAATTATACAGGAAGCTCATATCGGTATATAGTATCAATAACAGACATACGTCAGGAGCCTGTATAGACAGGAGAAGATCAGAAACTCCTGAAAATACCAAAAGAAGGCCGGTAACACCAAAAAACAAAAACCTTAAAAGGGAGGTAAAGAAAATGGGAAAGATTTATAAAAGCGCAACAGAACTTATCGGACACACACCCCTGCTTGAACTTACCAATCTGGAAAAAAAATATGACCTGAAGGCAAAGGTCCTTGCAAAGGTGGAGTATTTTAATCCTGCAGGTTCGGTTAAAGACCGTATCGCAAAGGAGATGATCGAAGCGGCTGAGAAGGACGGATCGCTTAAGAAGGGATCCACCATCATAGAGCCCACCTCTGGCAACACCGGTATCGGACTTGCAGCCATTGCCGCAGCCAAGGGATACAGGATCATCATTGTTCTTCCCGAGACCATGAGTGTTGAGAGAAGAAATATAATTAAAGCATACGGCGCAGAGCTTGTTCTTACCGACGGATCCAAAGGGATGAAGGGAGCTATCGCAAAAGCTGAGGAGCTTCATGCGGAGATTGAGAACAGTTTTATTCCTGCACAGTTTGATAACCCGGCAAACCCCGAAGCTCATTACAAGACCACCGGTCCCGAGATCTGGGAAGATACTGATGGTCAGGTGGATGCATTTGTTGCGGGTGTGGGAACCGGAGGAACCATCAGCGGAGTAGGAAAATTCCTCAAGGAAAAGAAACCGGATGTGAAGATCATAGCCGTTGAGCCTGCTTCATCACCCGTACTTTCTGAAGGAAGAAGCGGATCTCACAAGATTCAGGGAATCGGTGCCGGATTTGTTCCTGCTACACTTGATACAAAGATCTATGACGAAGTCATTCCCGTTGAAAATGAAGATGCTTTTGAAACTTCAAAGGATCTTACACGCACGGAAGGTTTTCAGACGGGAATCTCATCCGGAGCAGCTCTTTATGCTGCCATTGAACTTGCAAAAAGACCTGAGTTTGAAGGCAAGACCATCGTGGCGCTTCTTCCCGACAGCGGAGACAGATATTATTCAACCGATCTTTTCAAGGCTGACTGACAAGATGACAGATATACCCATTTGAAAGGCCGGCTGCCATATGCGCAGCCGGCTTTTCGTATTATCGGATGTTTCGGTAGACAATGAAATGTAATAATGAGAAAATGCAATAGTGGTTTTTCCCGGAGGAAGATATGACTGTTGAAGAATTAAAAAAATACAAGGATACCGGTAAATACGACATCGCCCCCGTGAGCCTGGAGATGCTGTCAGATATGAGGACTCCCATACAGGTTTTGAGGATCCTGAAAAAGGCTTCGGATCACTGCTATCTGCTTGAGTCTGCCGGAGATAACGACAACTGGGGAAGATATACATTTCTCGGTTATGATCCGGGGCTTGAGATCACATGCCTTGACGGAAAGCTTAAAGTTGGAGGAACGGTAAAAGAAACCGGCAGCCCCCAGGATGACATCAGGGAAGTTCTCTCTCATTACAGAAGTCCCAGGATCCCGTCCCTTCCGCCCTTTACCGGAGGCCTTGTGGGATATTTTGCCTACGATTATATAAAATATGCGGAAAAATCCCTTAAGATAACAAGCTATGATGAGGAGAGATTCAACGATATAGATCTGATGCTTTTTGACAAGGTCATAGCCTTTGACCACCTGAAGCAGAAGATCATTTTGATCGTAAATATCAGGCTTGACGACGTTGAGGCTGAATATGAAAAAGCGTGTAAAGAGCTTGAAAAGATCAGGGATCTTATTGAAAACGGGGAAATGTCTGTGGATATAAAAGGTCATGCCACGGGTGAATTCGTTCCTTCCCAGAGCAAAGAAGAATTCTGTGATATGGTGCGTAAAGCCAAGAAACATATCATTGAAGGAGATATTTTCCAGATAGTTTTGTCCAACAGATTGTGCGCCGATTTTGAAGGTTCCCTCCTTGATACCTACAGGATGCTCCGCACTATTAATCCCTCTCCTTATATGTTCTACTTCTGTTCGGATGATATAGAACTTGCCGGTGCATCCCCGGAGACTCTGGTAAAGCTTCAGGATGGAGTGCTCCACACCTTTCCTCTTGCGGGAACAAGAAAGAGGGGGCTTACGGAGGAAGAGGATAACAGGCTTAAGGAAGAACTTCTTTCCGATGAAAAAGAGCTTGCCGAACATCACATGCTGGTGGATCTGGGACGTAATGATCTTGGCAGGATCTCCAAATTCGGAACCGTTAAGGTTGAAAGACTGAAGGATGTGCTTTTCTTCTCCCATGTAATGCATATCGGATCGACGGTAAGAGGCGAGATAAGGGATGATGAAGATGCGCTGTCTGCCATAGGAAGCGTCCTTCCTGCGGGAACTCTTTCCGGAGCACCCAAGATCAGGGCATGCGAACTGATAGATGAACTGGAACATGATAACCGCGGGATCTACGGCGGTGCCATAGGTTATATTGATTTTACCGGAAATATGGATACCTGTATTTCCATCAGGCTTGCCTATAAGAAAAACGGAAAGGTATATGTAAGGAGCGGAGCCGGCATCGTTGCGGATTCCGATCCCGAATCAGAGTTTACGGAATGTATTAACAAAGCCTCTGCAATGATAAAGGCCATTGAGAAGGCAGGGGAGGTGTGACATGATTCTGCTTATAGATAATTATGACAGCTTTTCCTATAATCTGTTCCAGCTGGTGGGAGAGATAAATCCCGATATAAAGGTTGTAAGAAATGATGCATTGGGGATAGAAGATATCAGAAAACTTGCTCCGTCACACATCATCATCAGTCCCGGACCCGGAAGGCCGGAGGATGCCGGCATCTGCATAGATGTGGTAAAGGAGCTTTCCGGAGTTTTTCCGATACTGGGAGTGTGTCTCGGACACCAGTCGATCTGCGCGGCATTTGGCGCGACAGTTACCTATGCAAAGCAGCTTATGCACGGAAAAAGCTCGGTGGTCAAGATTGACAATACCTCGGTTTTGTTCAAGGGGCTTCCCGAAAAAACGCAGGTTGCAAGATATCATTCCCTTGCGGCTTTGGAAGATACCATCCCGGACTGCCTTAAGGTAACTGCGGTAA
Organism: uncultured Lachnospiraceae bacterium; assembly: GCA_946631935.1. GTDB lineage: Bacteria > Bacillota > Clostridia > Lachnospirales > Lachnospiraceae > AC2028. The sequence continues at coordinate 25,155 of CAMPAP010000145.1, forward strand.
CGGATGACGGAGAGGTGATGGCAGTTGAACATAAGGACCATAAGGTTTACGGTGTTCAGTTCCATCCCGAGTCCATCCTTACGCCGGATGGCAGAACAATGATAGGAAATTTCCTTAAAGTCTGATCTGAAAGCCTGGCATAAATGAGTGATACGGATAAAAAATATGAGATAGTTTTGGCAACGGAAGCAGATAAAGGAGAGCTGCTTTCTCTTTACGACTCCTTAAAAGGCTATGAAGGCTGCCCCTGGGATGAAGATTACCCCTCGGAGGAAACCATAGATTTTGACCTGAAAAGGGATGCGCTTTTTGTCCTTAAAGAAGACGGGATTATAAAAGCAACAGTTTCCATAGATGATGACGATCAGGTCAGTGCGCTTGAATGCTGGAATAGTGACCTTGCTCCTGAAGCAGAGATTGCAAGGATAGGAGTCCTTCCGGATTCCCAGAAAAAAGGATACGGAAAGACAATGATCGCTTTTATCATGGAAGAGGCGGGAAGACGCGGCTATAAAGGGATCAGGATGCTTGTAAACAGATATAACCAAAAAGCTATCCGTTTGTATGCAGGATTTGACTTTAATGTGGTTGGCGAGTGCCATATGTATGATGAGGATTTTCTCTGTTACGAAAAGCCTTTGCAGGCACGCGGTTGATATGAAAAATCAGGAACGCTCCGGATATCTCCGGGGCGTTTTTTCTTGTGGGAAAGGGTGAAAATATGGTAATATATTGGCTAGGTATGGCCCGAAATAAAGCCTGTTTCGGCCGGGCAAAAGCTAAAGCTTTCGCTCACATAAATGAGTGTCGCTTCGCGACAAGAATGGGAGGCCGGGCGAAAGCTAAAGCTTTCGCTCACATAAATTGATGTCGCTTACGCGACAGATAAGGAGGAAGGTATGCTTAGGATCGGTATGCTTACAAGCGGTGGTGACTGTCAGGCCTTAAATGCGGCCATGAGAGGCGTTGTAAAGACTCTCTTAAACAGCGGAACTGATGTTGAGATATATGGATTTCTTGAAGGCTATAAGGGCCTCATATACGGAAATTTCCGTATGCTTACGGGATCTGATTTTTCCGGTATCCTCACCAAGGGAGGAACGATACTCGGTTCGTCCAGAACTCCTTTTAAGACCATAACGGAACCCGATGAAAACGGACTCGATAAGGTCGATGCAATGAAGCAGAACTATTTCAAGTTAAGACTTGACTGCCTTGTTGTTTTGGGCGGAAACGGCTCCCATAAGACTGCAAATCTGTTAAGCGAGGAGGGTCTTAATGTTGTGACTCTTCCCAAGACCATTGACAACGATCTGTGGGGAACCGATATGACTTTCGGATTCCAGTCCGCCGTTGATATCGCAACACAGGCCATCGACTGCATACATACCACCGCAGCTTCCCACGGAAGAGTATTTATCGTGGAGGTCATGGGTCATAAGGTAGGCTGGCTTACTCTGAATGCCGGAATGGCAGGAGGAGCGGATATCATCCTGGTTCCCGAGATCCCCTATGATATTGACAAGGTGGTTGACAAGATCGAAGAAAGAGAAAAGGGCGGAAGTAAATTCACCATCATTGCCGTAGCCGAAGGTGCCATTTCAAAGGATAAGGCCAAGATGTCCAAGAAGGACCGCAAGAAGGCTGATGAAAAGTCAAAATATCCTTCAGTATCATACGAGATAGCAGACCGGATCTTTCAGAAAACAGGCCGTGAAGTAAGGGTTACCGTTCCCGGCCATACACAAAGAGGAGGAAGTCCCTGCCCTTACGACAGAGTATTTGCCACAAGGCTTGGAGCTGAAGCAGGAAAGCTCATCCTCAAGAATGAATACGGTTTTATGGTCGGTTACAGAAACCGTGAGATAGTAAAGGTACCTCTTGATGAAGTAGCGGGAAAGCTTAAATATCTTGATCCCGATGCTACCATCATCAAGGAAGCAAAACTCACCGGAATCTGCTTCGGAGATTGATAAATGTCCTACGTTGCACTGTACAGAAAATTCAGGCCTTCCTCGTTTTCCGAGGTAAAGGGGCAGGATCATATAGTTACGACTCTCCGCAACCAGCTTATAAGCGGAAGAATTGGTCATGCCTATCTTTTTACCGGCACAAGAGGAACGGGAAAAACCACCATAGCAAGGATCATGGCAAGGGCTATCAACTGCGAGCATCCGACGCCTGACGGTCCCTGTGGGGAATGCGACTCGTGCAGAAGCATTGCCGACGGTTCAAGCCTGAATGTGTATGAGATCGACGGAGCCTCCAATAACGGTGTTGATAATGTAAGGGCGATAATAGAAAGCGTTACATATCGTCCCACCCTTGGAAAATACAAAGTATATATAATCGATGAAGTCCATATGATCACAAATGAGGCTTTAAACGCTCTGTTAAAGACGCTTGAAGAGCCTCCGGAGTGGGTCGTATTCATCCTTGCCACAACCGAGCTGCACAAACTGACATCAACTGTCGTATCAAGATGCCAGAGATATGAATTCCGCAGGATCGGCATAGAATCCATAGTCCGGAGAATGCAGGAGCTGATGGATGCCGAGGGCAGGAAGATAGATGAAAGGGCTCTTACCTATATCGCAAGAAAAGCTGACGGTTCCATGAGAGATGCTCTGTCGCTTTTGGACCAGACCATTGCATTCAGGTCTGAAGGTGAAATCACATATGATGAGACCCTGGAGGTTCTGGGCGCTGTCGACACCGAGGTTTTCAGCAGGCTCTATAACGGTATAATCTCAAGGAATGCAACTGCCTGCATTGGCATCATTGACGAGATAACGATGCAAGGTAAGGATATCACCCAGTTTATAACTGATTTTGTATGGTATCTCAGAAACATAATGCTCATGTGTGCATCGCCGGACACGGAATCCTTGATCGATATTTCTTCCGGTAATATGAAGCGGCTTAAGGATGATGTTGCGCGCAGCGAGCTTGATAATGTCATAAGATATGTCAGGGTATTTTCGGAGCTTTTGTCCCAGATAAGATATGCCACCCAGAAAAGAGTGTATGTGGAGATAGCATGTATAAGATGCTGTGAACCGAGAATGGCCATAAAAGATCCCGAGGCACTAAATGACAGGGTTTCGGCACTTGAAGAGATCATAAAAAACGGAAACTTTTCCGTTTCTTCCATGCAGATAAACGCCGCTTCCGAAGGGGATCCCAAGCCTGAAGTAAAAACCTCTGTTTTAAGGGCTGAGATGCCCAAAGCGGTTCCCGATGATATAAGAAAAGTCATAGAATGCTGGTCCGATATCCTTTCTGACAGTAAGGATGAACTCAGGGCGATCCTCAGAAAATGCAAACCGGTTCTCGGAGATGACGGAAAGCTCATAATATATCTTCCCGAAGGCGATATGGGTGTAAAGCTTATGGCTGAGCCGGATCTGTCAGGGGAGCTTTCAGAAGTTTTCGAAGACCGTGTCGGAAAGACTGTGGATTATATCGTGAAAGCCGCCGAAAGCGGAGATATGTTCGATAACGGTATCTACGATCTCAGAAATCTAGTAAAACCCGGAGCATTAAATGTTCCGATAGAATCAGAAGATGAAACGGAGGAAATATAAATGGCCAAAAGAGGCGGATTTCCCGGAGGCGCAATGCCCGGGAATATGGCTAATCTGATGAAGCAGGCGCAGCGCATGCAGCGTCAGATGGAAGAAGGAAGAAAGGAGCTTGAGTCCACTGAATTTAACGGTTCCGCAGGCGGCGGTGCAGTACAGGTTACCATAAACGGTGCAAGGGATGTTCTTTCCATTACTCTCGATAAGGATATAGTGGATCCCGATGATGTCGAGACTCTTCAGGATTCCATACTTGCCGCCATCAAGGATGCAATGGACAAAGCTGACGCTGCGGGCGAACAGATCATGGGAGGCCTTAACGGAATGCCTCCGGGGTTATTCTAAATGGAGCTTTACAGCGGATATGTAAACAGACTGGTCTCTGAACTTGCCGCACTTCCCGGGATAGGCGATAAATCGGCCCAGAGACTTGCTTTCCATATGATAAATATGCCTCCGGAAAAGGTTAAGCGTCTTGCCGACACCATGATGGAGGCGAGAAGCAGAGTTAAGTACTGCTCGCTCTGCTATACCCTTACCGATGAGGAAGTGTGTCCGGTTTGCGCAAATACCGCAAGGGATCATTCTCTTATCATGGTGGTGGAGGATACCCGGGATATGGCTGCTTATGAAAAAACCGGAAAATTTGAAGGCGTATACCATGTCCTTCATGGCGCTATTGCCCCGATGCTGGGTATAGGACCATCGGATATCAAGATAAAGGAACTGGTGGAAAGATGCTCTGAGGAAGGAAAGGTAAGTGAAGTCATACTTGCCACAAATTCCAGTATCGAAGGCGAGACCACGGCAATGTATATCAGCAAACTCATCAAACCTTTGGGAGTCAAGGTTACACGTATTGCCAGCGGAGTACCCGTGGGCGGAGATCTGGAGTACATCGATGAGATAACCCTTGCCAGGGCACTTGACGGCAGGATAGAGATTTAGACGTAAGAAAAACAGATTGATTTTGGAGGTAATGATATGTCTGTAACATCTGAGAATTTCGGAACGAGCAGGGATGGAAGAGAGATAAAGCTTTATACAATTACGGGCAGCACCGGGATGACGGCTAAGGTCACTAATCTGGGTGCGATCCTCGTTAGTCTTATCGTTCCCGATAAGGACGGAAATAAAGAGGATGTTGTTCTCGGATTTGACAAGGGTGAAGATTATTACGGAAATCCCAGCTTTTTCGGAGCTACAGTAGGTCCGTGTGCAAATCGTATCGGAAACGCATCCTATGAGATAGACGGTGTGAATTACATACTTGATGTGAATGACAACGGAAGGAACAATCTTCATTCACATTATGAGAACGGATACCATAAAAGGATCTGGGAGGCTGTTGAAGGTGACGACAGTGTCACATTTACCATTGAAGATCCCGGAACCCTTGGCTTTCCCGGCAACAAAAAGATGTCCGTAACCTACACTGTCACCGCGGATAATGAACTTAAGCTTTATTATCACGGAACAAGTGATGAAAAGACTATTTTAAATCCCACCAACCATTCATATTTTAATCTTGACGGATTTAAGGCTGGAAGCATTGTGGGACATTCCATCAAACTTGAAGCGGACGAATTCACTCCCACCGACAATGAGTCCATCCCAAGCGGAGAGATTGCCTCTGTAAAGGGAACTCCCATGGATCTGACAGAAAAGACCGTTATTGGAGATCATATAGACGATGATTATAAGCAGCTGCAGTTTGCCGGAGGATATGATCATAACTTCTGTATCAGGGGCTATGACGGCACTATGAGAAAGGCTGCCACCGTATGGGCTGAAAAGTCATCAAGAGTGATGGAGGTTTATACGGATCTTCCGGGTGTTCAGTTCTATGCGGGCAATTTTATCGCTGAGGGACAGGTTGGCAAGGAAGGTGCCGTTTTCAATAAAAGATACGGACTTTGCCTTGAGACACAGTTCTATCCGGATGCCATCAATCATCCCAATTTTCCAAGCCCTGTATTTGGTCCTGACAGGGAGCTTAAGACTACAACCATATATGCATTCAAATGATCTTTAAAAGGATATAATGGCAAGACTTCGTGCTATAAAAGGCGGCAGATCCGATGATGATCCCCGCGAAAGTTACAAGAGCAAACTGAAAAAACACAGGGCAATGAATATGTACAAAACAGGGATATTCATTGTCCTTGTTGTGGTCATTGCCATAATCATCTATGCAAGATATGAATCCCATGTCTATACCGGGTATGAGGTCCTTGATTCCAATGAAAGGATCGCACCCGAATCACAGAATGATGTAAGGCTCGGAGACCGGTTCGTATCCTACAGCCACGACGGAATCCATTGTATTGACTCATCGGGACGCACGGTCTGGGATCAGGGATATGAGATACAGGACATCAAGATGGATATCTGCAATGACGTGGTGGCAGTGGCATCCTATAACGGCCGTGATATCTATATTCTGAATAAAGATGAAAAACTTGGAAGCTTTAAGACCAATCTTCCCATACGTGATATTGCGGTTTCGGAAACCGGCCGTGTCACTGCGGTTTTAAATTCATCGGACTCTGCGCTCATCAATACATACTCTCCTGCAGGAGACCTTCTCTACAGCGGGCAGATGCATATGTCCGGAAGCGGATATCCCGTTTCCATAGCATTATCTCCGGGCGGGAATCTTTTGTGTGTAAGTTTTATTTACGTTGATGCAGGTACCATCAAATCGACAGTCGCCTTCTACAACCTTACTGAGGTGGGCGATAACTATACGGACTTTCTTGTAAGCAGCTATGATTATACGGATCTCATCGTTCCCGAGGTGGGATTTCTTGATGACTCAACAGCGTATGCCGTGGGTGATGAAAGGTTCATGATCTATAAAGGCTCAGACCAGCCCGAGTCCATAGGGGAACACCTTTTCAGGGATGAGATCAAGTCTGTCTATGCGGGAAATGGCTATCTTGCCCTGGTGTTTAAGGGTGATGAGACGAAATACAGAGCGGATGTTTACAATACATCCGATGATCTTGTGGGAAAGTTTGATATCGATTTTGATTATTCGGATATTCTTTTCGAAAAAGATGATCTTGTGATATACAACGAATCCCGCTGCCTTATCTATACATACAGGGGCAGGGAGAAATTCGACGGAAGCTTCAGAAACGGAGTCAGACTCATTGTGCCGACGGATAAGGCGTACAGATATGTCCTGTCGACCCAGATATCCGTTGAAAATATCAGACTAAACTGAGACGGCGGAACTGTCCCCTATGTTTCGTCTTTGCTTTTGAAACGGCGGAACCGTCCCCTGTTTCACCTAAGTTTTAGCTCAGGAGGGAGAGGACTCCCTGGGCGGACTGGTTAGCCTGGGCCATCATATTCATTCCTGCCTGCTGCAGGATGTTGTTTATGCTGAGAGAAACCATTTCCTTTGCCATGTCGGTATCGCGTATACGGGATTCTGCTGCCTGTGTATTTTCCACTACATTTTCATTATTGTTGATCGTGTGTTCCAGACGGTTCTGCTGTGCGCCTATGTCGGATCTTGCTTTGCTGATGATCTGAAGGGCGTTTTTAATTTTATCTATTCCCTCGGCTGCCGATCTTTCGGTGGTGGCGTCTAAGTCCGCAATTCCGATGGTCTCTTCGTTTATTCTGGGAAAAGTAAGATACAGGCCGCTTTCAGCCTCTGCGCCGGCCTGGATCCACAGCTTTCTGTCCTCTTCTCTGTATGTGATACCCGTAAGTGAAGATGAATTGACAGCGCCATAAGGGGATGTTGAGTTTTTGAATGCGTTTTTTGCCTGCTCCCCAGTCGGGTATCCGGTTGTTGAGTAAATGACAAGCTTGTCCGCACCTGTTTTTGTCAGCATGTTGGAATGGCTGACTGCCAGTTCCCCGCTTGAAGTCGGAGTATATCCGTTAGGCATATTATTGGCTATATGCTGGCGCATCTTATCCACAAGTTCCGATCCGCTGCGGATATCGGATATACCGAGAACGTAATTATGCTGGATCTGTCCGGTCAGATCGGAGGCTGTGCTTTGTGAAAAACTTTTACCGTAGTCAAAGGTTATCTTAAATGCTTCGGGGCATGCCTGGGAACATGTAAAGGTGAAGGATTTGCCGTCCAGCAGATTAATGTTTGACCGGTTCACTTCACTGAAATCAAGACTTGCGGAGGGGTGATACAGACCGTCTTTTGCCAGGTAGCTTTCCGTAAGGTGGCCTGTTCCTGCGGCAGGAGAGGATACAAGGTTCACATCTCTGAATACCGGCTCTCCCAAAATATCTCCGAAAATGGGTCTTTCGTTGTATGTTGTGGTATTTCCGATCCTGGAGATCTCGGTTTTTATCTGGTTCATTTCGGACTGGATATATGCTCTGTCTTCGGGACAAAGGGTGGAATTTGCAGCCTGAATGGAAAGCTCTGTCAGGCGGTGGAGCATGGTGGATGCTTCAGCAAGGGCTCCGTCAGCGATCTGACACATGGAGACACCCTCCTGGGCATTTGTTGTGCCCTGGGAAAGTCCTCTTACCTGTCTGCGCATTTTTTCCGATATGGCAAGACCTGCTGCGTTATCTGCCGCTCTGTTGATCTTATAGCCCGATGCGAGTTTTTCGGTTGATTTTGCGATTTTTCCTGTTGAGATACCAAGATTGCGGCTTGTGAACATAGCCATCATATTGGTTTGAACGGATATTCCCACGCTAAAATTCTCCCGGTTGTCCAAAATGCGGTCTTTGCTCCGCAGATACATACTTCCGATCCGATACCGGGATCCTTCCCGTCCTTGCAATATCCGTTTGCTTAGAATCGATTGTTTCCTTATATATCGGACAGATTATGAAAAAACATTAGTGCTTTGCTTAAATCCGTGTTCCTTGAAAACAATTATGAATGATGTTACGCTATTAAAGCAGGTGACAAAAGATTTATGAAAGGAAAAAAGATGAGAAAAATGATAACTCTGAGAAAAAAGTGTCTTGCTCTCGTCCTTTGTCTTATGATGGGCGCTGCAGCTCTTTCCGGCTGTGGAAAGGGCGAAAAAGACAGTCAGGAAAGTGCAGAGAAGGAAAGTGAGACGGAGGTTCCCGAGGTAAAGGGCAAAGAAAAGACTGTAGGCGCCTTTACCCTGCTTGTGCCAAAGGAAATGGACGCAGCGGAAGGCAAATCAGAGAGCGAAGTCGTTCTGACAGATGAGGATGGAAATTTCATCCTTCTTCAGGTCGTGGACAAGAAGGAAGCTAAAAGTTACATAAAGGAACTTCAGGAAGAGAACGAGAAATTAAAAGATGAGTCCTTTACGGTTAACGGGATAAGCTATACGGGAGCTGCAACCAAAAAGGAATTCTATGTATACGGCAAGGTTGGAGGAAAGACCGTTCTTGCTTCCTCCGAAGGATTTAAACTTATGGACGACATCCCCCTTGCGGTGCTTGCCTCTCTTGAGGTTGATGAAGACGCAGAACCTGTAAGCTGCGGAGGATCGTCATCGGAAGGAACGGTACTTGAGGCATGCGAGGGATTGTATACCTATGAAAAGCCGGAGGATTTCAGCGAAACCGGACAAACAGACTATCTTTTATCCGATAAAGGTTCTGAGATCTATCTTTCATACTTTTATGATGCCGATTCTCTTTATGACTTCATGGAGGATATTGAGGATTATGAAGAGGTGACCACAGCCGACGGATCTTCCGGCTATCTGCATGAAGATGGGTACGGCATCTATTTTATAGTGCCCTTTGATAACTTCTATGAATCAGGATTTGTCAGAGCTTCCGGAGTGTATATTTTTGCTTACGGACTGGAAAAAGACCCTGAGCTTTCAACCGTTTTCACAGATCTTTGCAAGAGCGTATATATCGATCCTGCAAACCGTACCGATGATCCTGTGGAAAACACGGCAGGAGATTGGGAAAATTACTGGAACAGAGGCTGGTACGGATGGTATATCGTATATGACGGAGACGGAAAATACAAGGATGATATCTCCTGGTCATATGACTGCCTTGCGGAATTTGAAGTAATGACTTCAGGTGATGTCAGATTTACCCTTGTTCAGGATGATGTGGATGAATTTATCATGGATGTGAATCTTGTCCATTATAATGACAATACCGATATGGGTTACCTTGTATCCGACAGCGGTACGTTCCATTTCCCCGATACTGACGGAACAGGTAAGCTAAGCAGCTGGGTTGATTTTGAAATAGGTGAAATGGATTTCATGTTCGATCCTGAATTTGATATGAGTACTCTTGACGATTATCTTACATTTTCGATCCAGTTTGTGGATGATGATGCCGATACCGTTACGGTAAAAGGATTCCTTCGTCCCTGGGGAACCGATTGGGACGATATATATCAGCTTGATGAGGATGATCTTCCGGAGATCGTAAACGGAGAAGGTCCAAGCTCTTACACGGATATGTTCCCCATTAATTATGATGACTGGTATAAGGATCAGATGTATGATGCGTTTCCCGGAATCTATGCCATGTCAGAATGATATGCCTTGATCCAGGATACTTGGATGTAAACGGAGACTCCCGGCTCACTGCCGGGAGTCTTTTTGTGTGTACGTCTTTTTGTGTGTACTAAAAGTATAAAAGCGGATAAGTCCCCCGTTTTTCGCCAAATAAGTGACTTTATATATAAAAAATGGTAAAATATATGGGCTTTACGGAGTTTTTATGGACTTAAGAAACAGTATCAAAAATATAAAAATAA
>CAMPAP010000146.1 GCA_946631935.1 uncultured Lachnospiraceae bacterium
CCCGTATATACAACATAATTTCTGTCAAAATTATGAGGGATATGCTCACTTCCTGCAGAAGGGTCAAAACCGAACTGCAGAACCTTCATTCCGGGATACCCGGTACGCTCAACGAGTTTTATCACGCCTTCCGTCAAAAATCCCAGATCCTCGGCAATGACAGGCCTGTCGCCAAGCTCTTTTTTCATTCTGGAAAAAAGATCATAACCGGGACCTTTGATCCATTTTCCGCCTTTTGCAGTCTTATCTCCGTAGGGGATGGCCCAGTATGAATAAAAACCTCTGAAATGGTCTATCCTTACGATATCATACATGTCGAAGGAAGCCTTAAGCCTCTTCATCCACCATTTGTAACCCGTCTTCTTATGATAATCCCAGTCATAGAGAGGATTGCCCCACAGCTGACCGTCTTCGGTAAATACATCGGGAGGACATCCTGCCACAGCCTTCGGATATCCTTTTTCATCCAGCATGAAAAGCTTTGGATCCGACCAGATATCTGCTCCGTCAGGGGATACATATATGGGAATATCTCCGATGATCCGTATGCCGTTATCATTGGCATATTTTTTCAGAGCCTTCCACTGCTCGTTAAACTTAAACTGCTGGAATCTGAAAAAATCAATTTCAGAAGAAAGATCCGCGGTATATTTTTCCAGAGCCTTTTTCTCACGGAGCCTGATATCATCATCCCAGAGAAGATAGCTCTTTCCGCCGAAATGGTTTTTTACCGCCATATAGAGCGCATAATCATCAAGCCAGGACTTGTTCTTTTTACAGAATGAAATAAAGGACCTGTCATTTAAAAGTCCTTTTTTCAAAGCTCTTGAATAAGCCTTCCTCAGTACCGAAAAGCGGGAAAAGAAAAGCTTCTCGTAATCCACATATCTGACGCTTCCGCCCCAGTCCATGCAGTCACATTCTGCTTTTTTCAAAAGTCCCTCTTCTATCAGAATATTCAGGTCGATAAAATAGGGATTGCCGGCAAAAGTGGAAAAACTCTGATATGGAGAATCTCCGTATCCGGTAGGTCCCAAAGGAAGTATCTGCCAAAGAGTCTGACCTGATGCCTTGAGATAATCCACCCAGTCATATGCGGCTTTCCCGAAGGTGCCGATCCCATACTCACTGGGAAGGCTGGAAACGGGAAGCAAAACTCCGGCTCTTCTGATGTGTTCTTTTACTGCCATTATATAAACCCCTCAAACACGCACAAACATTCTACCCGGACCACCGGCCGGCCGCTTTGCAAAACTAAAGATCCCGTGCGCAGGAAATCGTTTTCTTGTGTATTGTATAATATAGCATCACATATTGGCAAGTATTTTTTACTCACCTGATTTACTGTTTTTAAGTGTGATCGCCAAAAGAACCGGAACCGCCAGTATCAGAGGATACATATATCGTATGTAAACCAGCGGCCCGAGAAAAAGAGTTGCCATGTACAGCAGAGGATACATTATGATGGCCGTGCTCCTTCCGTTCTTTCTGAGGATTCCCAGAAGTACGGTAAAGATAAGGATCCAGAAATAGAAAGCCGGTCTGAACAAAAGATTAAGCAGTGGCCATTTAAAAAAGCCGTTCTCATTTATGATATGACCGTAAAGGGTTCTGATACGCGGAGCATAACAGGTTTCTTTGATACCCCCTTCAATGACTTCCTCTGTATGATTGTATGTATGCAAAAGTCCCTTGCCCTCTTCAGCACTCACACCGAGGACCTCGGCAAACATCCGGTCAGGAAGATACCAGTAGCCCTTATTGAGGAAAAGAAAGCCGTCTATGAACTCGTTGGGATATGCCTTAAAAAGTCCCACCCACTCATGTATGAAACCTTCCGGACCTTTTTTCCAGAGATCTCCTCTGTCAGAGAGATTGTTTTTTACCGAATCCGCAAAATAAGGATCATAATGAAGAGCCTCGTTTTCAAGAGGGAGCACCCTGTTTACCATCTCATACTGCTCAGGTGTAAGATTGTCCTTCTGATCCACATAGGTCCGCATTATCTGCATCATGGGGACGGAGTACATTTCCTTATTGTTCCCGCGGATACAGTCAAAACCCACTACCATGGCATTCTGACATAAAACAGAAGATACGACGCAGATCATGATAAGGAAGGCGGAAGCAAACCTGTCTTTCAGGGATTTTTCGTAGATAAACAAAGCTGCCGCAAGAACGATCATGGCATAAACCGAATTTTTCCTGAACAGATTGGCAAGTATCGCGGTGATGATGATAAAGGTGTTAAGAAGCATCGATCGTTTCAGACTGCGTTCATACAAAAGACAGATAAAAAGCAGGAAAAACGCACCGAACAAAACATCCTTTGTCATGATGACGCTCATAAGTTCATGAAGAGGAAGCAGTGCGTAGACCGCAGTCAGACAGATGCCCCAGACGATCCTTCCCGTGACCTTTACAATAAGTCCTGCCGAATATGCCATAACCGCGGACAGGACAAGTATCTGGAATATGCTTAAAAGCGCCATTCCGGTTTCTATGCTTCCAAGCTTTAATCCGATCAGATAAAAGATCCTGATAAGTTCTGTATGTATAAGAGGCTGATAATCCCAAAACCAGACATGTCCCTTTGACGCTTCCTGGATCTGCCTTCCGAAGTCATAGCTCATTACAGCAGGGTAATAGGCAAGGAACACGGGAATGCGGCAGATGACGATGGACAAAAAACTGATAAGGAAAAACTTTGATGGTTTTACGGATGCTTTTTTCTGATATTCGAAACGTGTAAGATGCGTAAAAACAAAATAAGAAATAACCCCCACAGGGATCATGATAAGAAGGGAAAAAACAAGGATCTTTGCCTTACCGGAAAATCCCGGCAGAGTCATTCCATATTTTTCAAGTTCATATCCAAGGACAAACGAAAGCCCCATAAGGAAACCGAACAGAGCAGAAAATACGGCTGTCTTTTTATTAAAATGCAATCCTGGTTTTGTCATCAATACCTGAATCCCTTTTCTCATGATGATATCTAATGCATTATAACATAAAAGAGAGACGCAATTTTAATACCTTTCATAGTATAATACAGATACAAACAAAGGAACTGTAATTAAAACTGTTTCATGATCAACTGAATCAGATCCGAATTATTGGATAAAAAAACACCCCTGCTTGAGTATTTGCACAAGTAGGGGCTTCTTTTTGCCTATTTTCAAGGCTTTCAAGTGAGACACGTGGGAATCGAACCCACGACAACTTGATTAAAAGTCAAGTGCTCTACCGACTGAGCTAGTGGCACAAAACTCCATTCATCTTTAACACACATAAATATTATGATATTTGAGAAAAGAAGATAACTTTTAAAATATAAAAGAGGCAATTTATGCTTTTAAGTAAAACAAAAAAGAACGAAACAATTAATATTCAGTTTTCTTTAAATTAAATATCCACAAAA
>CAMPAP010000147.1 GCA_946631935.1 uncultured Lachnospiraceae bacterium
GAAGCGGATGAAAAGAAGGACAAAAAGCTTCAGGAGGCCGTAATATCCATACAGGAAAGATACGGAAAAAATGCCATCCTCAAGGGCATGAATCTTGAAGAGGGAGCCATGACGGCTGAGAGAAACGGACAGGTCGGCGGTCATAAGGCTTAAAATCAAAAAATAGGGTATAATGTAGAAAGTTTTTCAAAATCGGCTGAATAAATGAGAGATGATTATTCTGACATAATGGACCATCCGGTACATGAACCGGATCCGCAAAAACACCCCAGGATGGAACGCTCTGCCAGGGCTGCGCAGTTTGCTTCCTTTGCAGCACTGACGGGCTACGAGGAAGTGATAGAACGCACGGGGGAAGAGGTCTTGAATTCGGTGATAAATGAAACCGTGTTCGAAGATATCGAAGATATTTGAAGAAATACTTATTTTTTACTTAGGAAAGGAAATCTAAAAATGCCAGGACCCAGAGGAAGAGAAAAACATGTGACAGGTGGCGGAAGCGGAGTTCACAGAAGAGGATCGGGACTCGGAACAGGCCCTGTAGGAAGCGGAAGCTTTGCAGGAGGAAGAAGACCTTCGTCGTCCGGCGGTCAGCACTTTAGCGGAGGAGGACCGTCACATATGCAGGGCGCTCCCATGGGAGGCGGTTTCAGGGGAAGAAGGGGAATGAGCCTTTCTACTGCCGTCATTGTGATCGTTGTGCTCTTCCTGCTTTTCAGGCATTCTCCATCCGATCAGGGATATTCAGGAGATCAGACAGCTCAAAATCAGTCTGCGTCTCAGTCGCAAACGGGTGGCTCTCTTCTGGGAACCGCAGCACAGATTCTTGGATCTGGTTCATCGCCCTTTGTGTCAAACGTTTCTTCAACCCAGGGACCCTGGGGACCTGACAAAAACATCGGCAGCCTGAACCGTGATGTTGACCCTGCGGCAAGGGAAAGATATACAAATATCCTTGGCGGGGGTAAGGATGTTGTTACGGTAATGGTATATATGTGCGGTACCGACCTTGAATCAAGGGGAGGTATGGCCACCAACGATCTGATGGAGATGACGGATGCCGTTCTTTCGGATAATGTCAACGTCATAGTCTATACCGGCGGATGTAAAAAATGGAAGAACAGCATAGTATCTTCGTCGGTAAACCAGATATACAGAGTAGTGGGAGGCGGTAAGATAGAATGTCTTGAAAAAGATATGGGCAGCGCACCCATGACAGACCCTAAGACTCTTACCTCTTTCATAAATTATGCCCATAAAAATTATCCTGCCAACAGAAATATGCTTATTTTCTGGGATCATGGCGGCGGTTCCGTTTCGGGATACGGATATGATGAAAAAAATCCTGCATCGGGCTCCATGGACCTTGCCGAGATAAGATCAGCACTTTCATCCGCAGGGATCAAATACGACTTTATCGGTTTTGATGCATGCCTTATGGGAACAGTCGAAACCGATCTTATGGCAGCTGAATTTTCGGATTATCTTATAGGATCAGAAGAGACGGAACCCGGTATCGGATGGTACTATACTAACTGGCTTAACGCATTATCAAAAGATCCGTCCATCGACACTCTGAATCTTTCAAAGATCATCATTGATGATTTTGTTGATACATGCGATGAGAAATGTCCCGGCCAGAAGACGACTCTTTCTGTTGTGGACCTTGCGGAATTAAGCCGGACCCTTCCGGATGATTTCAGGAACTTCTGCTCATCCACCCAGAAAACCATAAGCGATGGCGGATATCAGACAGTATCATCCGCAAGAACCGGGGCCAGGGAATTTGCGGTCAGTTCAAAGATAGACCAGGTGGATCTTGTGGATTTTGCAAGAGGCCTTGATACGAAAGAAAGCGATGAACTTGTAAAGACCGTTCTTTCCGCCGTCAAATATAACCGTACATCTTCATCCATGACAAATGCTTACGGGATCTCGGTATATTTTCCGTATAATTCCAAGTCTTCCAAGGTGAACCAGGCAATAAATACTTTTGAAGGCATCGGCATTGATGACGAGTATTCCGACTGCATAAGGGAGTTTGCAAGCCTTGAGGCATCCGGGCAGAGTATTATGGGATCCCAGGTACAAAACCCTCTGGGCATGCTTTCCGGCGATTCATCTTCATCATCATACGGATCGCTTTCGTCCCTGCTTTCATCATCCGGGATGAATGACATGCTTTCGCTTATGTCCGCTTTCGGAACTTCATCCCTTTCATCGGGAAGACAGCTTTCCGATGAACAGACCGCTCAGTACATATCGGAAAATTATTTTGATGCATCGGTTCTTACCTGGAAAGAAGAAAACGGAAAATATTATATACCCATAGATAATGAACAGTGGGAACTGATAAACAAAGTCGATCTTGCAATGTATTATGACGACGGGGACGGTTACATCGATCTTGGTCTTGATAATGTTTTTGAAATTGATGAAAACGGTAATCTGATCGCCGATGTGGACGGAACCTGGCTTTCCATTGAAGGTCAGCCTGTGGCATACTACCACACGGATACTTTTGATGACGGCGACAGGTACAGGATAACAGGATATGTTCCCGCACTCTTAAACGGAGAAAGGGTTAAGCTTGAGCTGATCTTCGATAATGAACATTCCCGGGGATATATAGCAGGAGCAAGACCTGACTATAAGGGTACGGATAATGAAACCGAAAGCCGCGGCCTTATCGAACTTCAGAAGGGCGATAAGATTGATTTTATATGTGACTTCTACACCTATAACGGAGAGTATGAAGATTCATATTTTATCGGCGAGCAGATGGTGGTGGACGATCCTTCCGGTATAGAGATCAGCAATACATTTGTAGGGAACGATTATCTTGCTCTTTATAAATTCACCGACATGTACGATCAGGATTACTGGACCGAAGTCCTTCCTTAAAGCCGGGTTTTCAAAATGCAGATCCAAAGCACTGAGGAATCTTTCGGCAGCGTGTGTTTTCTTGTGAATGGCATGCATTTATGTTATAACTTTACGTGACGGAGGTTTAAGATGAGTTTTGCACTTACTACCTGTTCAACAACAGACCTTTCACACGAATATTTAAAAAGCAGAAATATCGGAGTTGTCTTCTTCCATTTTAAACTCGGAGATAAGGAATATCCCGATGATATGGGTATTACCGTAACTCCCAAAGAGCTGTTCAGGAGAATGCTTGACGGTGAGGATACCAAGACCAGCCAGGTTACCGTGGGAGAATACATAGGATTTTTTGAGCCTATCCTTAAGGAAGGAAAGGACATTCTTCATATTGCTTTTTCCAGCGGTCTTTCCGGATCATATAATTCCGCAAGGCTTGCGGTTGAAGAGCTTGCGCCACAGTATCCCGACAGAAAGATCTATGTTGTGGATTCCCTTGCAGCTTCCACCGGACACGGGCTTGTTGTGGACAAGGCTGCGGACATGCGTGATGAGGGGAAGAGCATAGATGAAGTGAGAGACTGGATAGAGGCCAATAAAAACAGGGCTCATCACTGGTTTTTCTCCACTGACCTTACTTTCTACATAAGAGGCGGAAGGGTCAGCAAGACTGCAGGTGCCATCGGTACCCTTCTTGGGATCTGCCCTCTTCTCAATGTCAATGATGAAGGAAAGCTTATTCCCCGCGAAAAGATCAGGGGTAAGAAAAAGGTCATCAGCCGTATCGTTGAGATGATGGAAACTCATGCGGAGAACGGACTTGATTACAGCGGAAAGGTATTTATATCCAATTCCGACTGCTATGAGGACGCAAGAGCTGTTGCTGATCTTATCGAATCGAAGTTTAAGAAGATGAACGGAAAGGTTCAGATCTATTCAATCGGCGCAACTATCGGAAGTCATACGGGACCCGGAACCGTGGCACTGTTTTTCTGGGGTGACGAAAGAGAAAGATAAGGGCTCCTTTTCGTATGTCTGATACAACACATGCCTTGAAAAAGATATATGTTGCCGGTTCCCAGATGTGGTTTGAAAAAAAGCACGGCAGGGAAAAAAAGCTGCGCGGATATGGCTGTGGTGTTGTTGCGTTACATGACCTTATA
>CAMPAP010000148.1 GCA_946631935.1 uncultured Lachnospiraceae bacterium
AGTTCAAATCCCAGCATTGTCTTTACTGCTTCTCTTGTCAGCTCTTCGATCTTACCGAAATCTCCGGATGAGATAAGCTCGCCGGGAACCATCCATGAACCTCCGCAGGCGATGATCTTGGGGAAATCAAGATATGTTGTAAGATTTGCAGCATTGATGCCACCGGTGGGCATAAATTTCATGTTTACATAAGGAGCAGCCATGGCCTTGATCTTTGCAAGGCCTCCGCTCTGTTCCGCAGGGAAAAACTTTACCACTTCAAGGCCAAGTTCAATAGCCTGTTCTATATCGGAAGGAGAATTGGTACCTGGAGTTATGGGTATGTTTTTATCAACGCAGTATTTAACGACCTTAGGATTAAGTCCCGGGCTTACGATAAATTTTGCTCCGGCCAAAACAGCCCTGTCCACCTGCTCTGTGGTAAGAACGGTTCCGGCTCCGACTACCATATCGGGATGAGCCTTTACCATGGCAGCGATGGAATCGGCAGCCGCATCAGTTCTGAAGGTAACCTCCGCACAGGGAAGACCTCCCCTGCATAATGCATCCGCAAGAGGTACGGCATCCTTCGCATCATCAATCTTGACGACGGGAACGATACCTATTTTTTTAATGGTTTCCAAAATCGGCAGCATTTTTTTACTCCTTAAATTTCAATTATTTCTTTAACAGCCTCTAAAATACCTTTGTCATAGCATCCGGATAAGAACTGCTTTTTGAACTCTTCACCGGAAAGCGCACCCTTAACAAGATCCCTGTCCAGTTCTTTTAAGATCGTGCCCATATCCCTATGGGTAACAGTCTTGACCTTATCGAGTATCATCTTGTTGTTTCTTTCGGGCACTGCTCTTTCCTTGGGATAGCCTCCGCCTCCATTACTTTCAAAAAGCTTCTCGAAGATGTATTTCAGATTCAGCTCTCCTCCCCAGCCGAAATTCTCGGCAAAGGGAATGGCCACGCAGTTTCCGTCATTAACCTGGGAAAAAAGATACGCATCAAGGGGAGTCTCTATATGACCGCAGAGCACTCCGGGAAATGAATTGCAGGCAAGGCATGCACCCTGTCCCGTACCGCATCCTGTGATGACATAGTCCACGATACCGCCGTTCAAAAGAGTTGCGGCAAGAATGCCGTTCTGAACATATGTATAAGAGATTTCATCATCCGGAGAATACATCCCGAAATTGTAGACCATATGTCCCATGGGACTTACAGTCTCTTCAAGGACTTTGCATATGAGTTCGTTCTTTGAAGCCTGTGAATTCTCGGTAATAACACCTATCTTAAGCATATTTATTCTCCTGCTTTATCACTTTTTTGAGGTACTCTTCTTTGCTGAAGTTTTCTTGGCGGGAGCTTTTTTTGCAGCAGAAGTCTTTGCAGCTGTCTTTTTTGCAGGTGCCTTCTTTGTCAGGCTTTCCTTATCCTTATGCTTTGCAAACTTTGAAGCATCAAGATTGGAAGGATCCTGTCCGATGTATGCCAGGATTCCTCCGTCTATGTAGACTACCTGACCGTTGATAAAGTCGGATGCGGGAGATGCAAGGAATACAGCAAGTCCCATAAGATCCTCGGTCTCGCCCCAGCGCTGTGCGGGAGTCTTGGAACGGATGAATCTGTCAAAGGGATGGAGGGATCCGTCGGGCTGGATCTCACGAAGAGGTGCAGTCTGGGGTGTTGCGATGTATCCGGGTCCGATGGCATTACACTGGATATTGTACTGACCGTATTCTGAGCAGATATTCTTTGTAAGCATCTTAAGTCCGCCCTTTGCAGCAGCATATGCGGAAACTGTCTCTCTTCCCAGTTCGCTCATCATGGAGCATGCATTTATGATCTTGCCGCCTCCCCTTTTGATCATGGAAGGGATAACTGCCTTTGAACAGATGAAGGGACCTGTAAGGTCAACATTGATGACTGCATTCCACTGATCGAGAGTCATCTCGGTCATGGGGATCCTCTTGATGATACCTGCGTTGTTCACAAGGATATCGATGGGACCAACCTTTTTTTCAACATCGGAAACGAACTTATTTACCTGCTTTTCATTTGTAACATCACATACGGCTCCGTATGCCTTGATGCCATGCTTCTTGTATTCATTCATTCCCCTGTCGACGAGTTCCTGATTGATATCATTAAAGACGATCTTTGCTCCGGCTTCTGCATAAGCCACAGCATATGCAAGACCGAGGCCGTATGAAGCTCCTGTTATCCATGCAACTTTACCGGTCAGTTTAAATTTGTCCAAAACTCCTGCCATTGATTTTTCCTCCTGAAAAAAGTGTGTAGTGTAGATAATAGTGTACCGTTAACATCAGAGAAGATCCTGATTTCTTACATCATCCATGTCATCAAAGTCCTGGTTTTCTCCAACCATTCCCCAGATAAAGGTATATGCCCTTGATCCGCATCCGGAATGAATGGACCAGCTGGGTGAGATGACGGCCTGCTCGTTTCTCATGACGATGTGCCTTGTCTCCTGAGGTTCGCCCATGAAGTGCATTACAAAAGCATCTTCGGGAATGTCAAAATAAAGATATACTTCCATTCTTCTGTCATGAGTGTGGCAGGGCATTGTATTCCATACACTGCCGGGCTGAAGGCATGTCATTCCCATTTCAAGCTGACAGCTTTCAACCTGTCCGGGAAGAATATATTTGTTGATCACTCTGTGGTTAGCTTCTTCCAAGGTTCCGAGTTCCTTTTTATTCTCGGGCTTTATAACGACTTCACCCTCTCCTGCGGCTCCGTCTCTCTTTATAAGGACGGTGGGATAAGTCATATGTGCGGGAGCGGAATTTAAATAGAATTTTGCGGGATCTGAAGGATCGTCACTTTCAAACGAGATCTCCTTTGTGCCCATTCCGATATAGGCTCCGTCCCTGGATGCAACGTGCATCCTGCGTCCGTCGGCAATTACCGTTCCGGCACCGCCGATATTGATGATACCGAGCTCTCTTCTGTCGCAGAAATGCTCAGCTCTTAATTCTTCCCCTGCAGTAAGAACCAAAGGCCCTTTAACAGGTACCGCCGATCCGGTGATAATCCTGTCGATATGGCTGTAGACAAGTTTTATCTCATCTGCCTTAAAAAGATCGCCGATGAAGAACTCCTCTCTCAGTCTTTCGGTTGTATAGTATTTCATATCCTTAGGCGAAGACGCTGTTCTGAGTTCCATTTCTATAAGCCTTCCTTTCTGATGTGAAACAAAATTTTACTTACATCGAAAATATAATATCATAAAGTTAAAAATTATGAAAGCCCTTACATGAAGATTTTTTAACTTTTTTCAAGGTTTTATATTATGCGATTATCCGATTTAAGGGGTGATTTATGAAAGCACTTTATCTTTAGAATAGAATTTTAAAGAACTGTCATCGGGAAAATGAACGAAATCTGCCCTGTTTTCTGACGCACCGGGGCCGTAGCTTCCATATTCGGCAAAATAGAATTTATCATGCGCACTTGTCTTGTCCCAGTCATGAAAGCCTTTTTCATTTATATGTTCACCAAGATAGCAGGAAAGAAGCACCGCTCTCCCGTAGTCCCTCCATGGGCGGGCAATAAATGCGCTTCCCCCGGGGCATCCCTCATTTATAAATCTGCACATACTGAATACATATCCGTATTCACATCCTTCATATGTCGAAGGCGCTGCACAGTACCCGGGGCCTTTTGAAACAATATCGCATTCTTCAAAAAAGCATACGCTGCTTCCGAAGATAAAATCCACATCTCCGCTTATCCTGCACTTTTTGTAATACTGTTTTCCTATGATGCGTTCATCATTTTCAGTTGGCCCCCTGAAACCTCCGGGTTCAATCTCCTTAAGAGGCAGAGGTCCTGTAAAAAGGGTATCCTGAAAGCTGTCAAAAATGCAGTTAACAGCTTTAAACCTGTCTCCTTCCGCAAAAAGAGCTATGCACTGCCCATACTTATTCCCCGGGCCTGATGTGTTTTTTACGGACAGGTTCTCAAGTCTGTTGTCATCTCCTTTTATGAAAAAAGTATATGACCTGAAAGTACCTCTTTTCACTCCATCCGGCATCATAAAAAGCGCATAGTCATCCCATTCGATGACAACATCCGAAGGATCGTCTCCCATGCCGATAATGCTTACGCCACTGTTTCTGATATATACTTTTTCCCTGTATATTCCGGGAGCAAGGCGTAACAAAACAGCGTCACCATCTGTCTGTGACGCTGCATTACTTATACTCATGCCGGGCTTAAGGTCAAAGATCTTCATCCGTTTCGTCTACTCCGATCTTCTCTGTCATCTCACCTTCATATCCGGTAATGCTGACATCCTTTAATACAAGTTTTTTGACATTCCTTGCAAATATCCCTCTCTTCGAACATGCTTCAACGCCTTCACTCATCGCAGGGCAGTCCTTTTGTGCGTTTTCTGCAAATGATATCTTCACATTGGAAAGAACTATCTCTTCTATCTTTTCTTCCGGAAGACCGTCAAAAAATGCGGCTGCAACGTGGCAGTTTGAAGCATTGATATTTTCAAAGACAAATTTTCCGATACGGGGAGTTCTGTCATCAACCGGAAGTTTTTCCCTTGACTGTACATATCCTGTTTTTCCGTCGGGATCACAGAAATAGAATGCGTTAACAACAAACGGAGTCTTAACATTATCCATGTCGATATTCCTAAAGACAATGTTATCGGTAACAGCATCTCTTCCGCGGCCGCGCCTTGTTTTGATCCTGAGTCCCCTGTCGGTTCTTCTGAAGATACAGTCTTCAACAACAATGTTTTTGATACCGCCTGCCATCTCACTTCCGACAGTGACCGCACCGTGGCCGTTCTCCATAAGGCATTTTCTGATATGAATGTTTTCGGAAGGTTTTTTATGATTTTTTGCCATATATATCTTGCCGGATTTAATGGCAATGCAGTCATCACCAAGTGTAAACCTAACGCCCATCACACTGACATCGGAACAGCTCTCGGGATCAAGCCCGTCGGTATTAGGTGACTGGGCGGGATTTTCGATTACAAGATCATAAAAGCCCAGGTTATCGGAGTAATATGGATGAAGGGTCCATGAAGGCGAATTCTTAAGAGTGATGCCCTGAAGGATGACATTTTTGCAGTGGGACAAAAACACAAGTCTTGGCCTGAATGCCCCCACCATTTTCTTTGGATCCTTCCACCAGTTATCATCCGAGGCATTTCCGTTTATGGTTCCTTCACCGTAGATGGTAATGTCACTTACATCAAGTCCGGTAATGATGCCCGCAAACATTGGAAGCGGATTTCCTTCCCATGTTCCCAGATTATATTCAAGGCTTTCGTCATAACTTTGCAGAAGCCCGGGAAGCTTGGGGAAGTTCTCCCTGCAAGTATCTGCAACTATCTCCGCATTTTTTTCAAGTTCTATATTTACGCCGCTTTTTAAAAATAAAGGGCCCGTAAGATATCTTCCTTCAGGTATCAGTACCCTTCCCTGCTCGGGACAGGCCATGATGGCAGCCTGAAGAAAGGCGGTATCATCCGTTTTACCGTCACCCTTTGCTCCAAGCTCAAGGACATTAACGGTAAAGGATTCATCATCCGTTGTAAGATCAAGAGTTGCAAGCATGTTCGAGCATGTTACTTCCTCACATCCTTCAGCCCCTTCACATACGGATATCTTATAATCACATCCCGGCTTAAGGCCCTGCAAAGAGGTTATGCATTTGTCCGTTACAAGAAGATCTTTACCGTTAAGAAAAATATGATAATCCTTCAGAGTATGATATTTTCCTCCGTCACATATCTCTATCACCGCAAAACGTGCGGCTTTTTTCAGAAGTTTTAATTCCATCCCGTTCCTTTCAAATCATCATATTAAGAAATATTATTCCAAAAATATATTCTTTCAAAAATTTTTAAGAAAAGACCGGCACCCTGCCGGTCTCTTTCATATTTATTTACTCATGAGATATTCGGAATATGCCATAAGAAAAGGTCCGACACCTTTGGAATCATCGTTTACGATCTTCTCTGAAAGGTAATATTCCACGCTTCCGTCTCTTACGGGATTGTTCTCAGGTCCGAGTCCCGCAACCTGACAGATTCCTGTAAGAACAACCTTTCCGTCCTCAGTCTTAAGCTTTTCGTTTATAAGACCTTCCATTATCTTTTTTCCCACGGGAAGGTATTTTTCGGATAAAAGAACTCCCTTTCTGCATCCTTTAAGTATCGCATAGCAGATCATGCTGCTTCCCGAAGTTTCAAGGTAATTGCCCGAAACATCCGGCCTGTCTATAACCTGATAAAAAAGTCCGGTCTCTTCATCCTGATATTTTAAGATCCCTGTCACATGCTCTCTGAAAATATCACGAAGATACGCGTACTGCTCAAAGATCTCTTCGCTCATAAGATCCATGACATCAATGAGAGCCATCATATACCAGCCCATGCTCCTGAGCCAGAAGTTTTTGGAGCATCCTGTTTCACTGTCTGCCCAGAATGCCTTCTTTGTAATATCACATGCATGATAATTAAGACACTTTTCGCTGTTTCCAAGGTATTTTTCAACGTTTTTGAACTGATCGATTATATCGTTATATTTTTCCTTGCCGTCATACCTTGTCTCATATTCCATATAGAAAGGCTGGGCCATGTAAAGACCGTCAAGCCATATCTGATCGGGGTATATCTTTTTGTGGAAAAAATTGCCCGTGACGCAGCGGGGATGGGATCTGAGCTGATCCATAAGTACTTCTATCGCTTTTCTGTACTTCTCCTCACCTGTTTTGTCATACATGAAATACAAAACCCTTCCGCTGAGGATATTGTCTATGTTGTATTTTTCTTTTTCATAAAGAAGTATATTGCCGTCATCCGTTATGAACTGTGACAGGTATCTTTCGATAAAGTCAAAATATTTTGGATCTCCCGTCACATCATAGAGATCCCTGCATGCTATGAGAATACAGCCATCCTCATAATTCCATTTGTCCTTGTAATTCTTATATTCGGACAGATAACGGTCAATAAAACTTTCTACTTTGGGAATCTGATTCATGTGTGTAAGCCCTTTCACATATATATGAAAAGTATAATAGAAAAAATAAAAATTGGCAATTAAAACATCAGAAAACAGCAGAATCGGATTTTGTATCCAGGATCATATCTTCGGAAAGATACTTCCTGACAGAATCTTCCAGCTCATAAGGATCAACAGGCTTGGACAGATATCCTTCGAAGCCTTCGCTTAGATACATCTCCATAGAGCCTGATACAGCATTAGCGGTAAGGGCAACCTGGGGAGTTTCTTTATTGGGATTATTTTCATCGGACCTGATCATATGCATGGTCTCGATACCGTCGGGAGCAGGCATCATATGATCCATATAGATGACATCATATTTCTTTTCACGGGTAAGCTCTAAGGCTTCATTTCCTCCCATGGCCTTATCGATGCTGACCTTTGTTCCCTTAAGAAGGGATACAAATACAGCAAGGTTCATTTCATTGTCATCAACAATAAGAACTTTTGCGTTAGGTGCGATAAAGGAAGGTTCATATTTTTTCTTCTTAACATGAGCCTTCTTCTCTTCGGGCTTTATAGCGCCCACGAGGGTTCCGTCACCGATCTTCTGGGGGATGGATACCGTAAATACGGAGCCCTCACCATAGCGGCTGGATACCCGGATGTTTCCGCCCATTCCCTCACAAAGCCTCTTTGTAATGGCAAGGCCGAGACCTGTGCCTTCAATGTGACGGTTCTTGCGGATATCGGCACGTGAGAAGCTGTCAAAGATATGTCCGATATCTTCACTCTTTATTCCTATACCTGTATCGCTTACGGATACTATCAGATTGTAATAATCGTCTATATAATCTCCTGTAACGGATATCCTTACATATCCCTCATTGGTATATTTGACCGCATTGGTGATGAGGTTCACAAGGATCTGCTCGATCTTATCGGAATCACCCACAAGCCCCGAAGGCATTCCGGGATCAACATCGATGGATATCCTGAGGTTCTTCTCCGCAGCTCTCTTCTCAAGCATATCGCCGGACACCTTGACAAGCTCGGGAACCGAATATTGTTTTTCTTCAAAAGTAAAATTGCCGGATTCGATCTTGGAAAAATCAAGGACATCATTAACAAGGCTCAGAAGCATTCTTCCTGCCTTCTCAACATCTCTTGAATACCCAAGGATCACCATGTCATGGGATTCTCTTGAGATCATTTCGTTCATTCCGAGAATGGTATTAATGGGGGTCCTGATCTCATGGGACATGGAGGAAAGGAAACTGCTCTTTGCGTTTGATGCATCAAGAGCCCGCTTCTCCGCTATGGCAAGTCTTTCATTTTTCTCCTCAATGGAAGAAATATAATCGCTTTCCTTTGTAATGTCATAGAACTCGATAAGATAGCCTATGATGTCATTGTCACCAATGCTGATGATCCTCTTTTTCCTGAGATATTTAACCTCGCTTCTAAGAACCCTTCCTGATAATTTAAGAGTGGATTTATATACGGATCTTGTTCCGTTATTATCCTTATCAAGGATATTCTCAAATCCGTCCAAAAGAGCCGTGATGGAACCAAGTGATTCAGAAGGCGCACAGTCAATATTCTGGTTTTTTAATTCTTCAAAATACTGCTTGGCAAGATCATTTGATCCCAGGTAATTACGCTTTTTGTCAAATACGATGTAAGCATATTCTTCCATCTTCTCCCAGGAACGCATGACATTAAATGACATATCATACATATTCATTCTGTTAAGGATAAGGATGATGATGAGTTCACTGATTACATAAGAGATACTGTTCCACTCAAAATTGACCTTGAACACTCTGTCCATGATATATATGGCAAAATTAACCGTAAGGAAAAGTCCGAAGAGCACGGTATTTTTGTATGAGACATCTTTTTTTCTGAAGAATGCGGAAATGCAGATGCAGGCGGATGCAAGTATGTAAGCGATGAGAATGATAAGATAAAGGGAATGAAGAGGTCCGTATTCTTTGACAAGAACAGTATATCCTCCCGCATCAACGATCCCTACGCTCTTGTAATAAACGGGAAGACGTCCGATGGTAAATGAAAGACCCACAACAAGAGTTGAAAATGCCACCATGAGAAGTCTTATGACAGGGTGTATGGAAA
Organism: uncultured Lachnospiraceae bacterium; assembly: GCA_946631935.1. GTDB lineage: Bacteria > Bacillota > Clostridia > Lachnospirales > Lachnospiraceae > AC2028. The sequence continues at coordinate 9,135 of CAMPAP010000148.1, forward strand.
CCTTAGCAAGATCAGCACCTATACAGAAAACAAAAAAAGGAAGATAGCATGTACCCAGATACAGCATGATATTACATACTATCGCCTCTTCCACCGTGGAAGAAACGGATATCCCCACATAAGAAAAATTAGTGACAAGTATGGATGCAAACAGAAGTACGGTGTAGATATTCGGTCTTACTCCCACCTCAACAAGCAAAATGATATTAAATATGGCAAGTATAAATGCTGCGATATATATAGCAACAATCGTATTCAAAACTTTATTCCACCTTCATAAAATCGATATATTCACTTTCACTCATGGGCTTTGCATAGTAAAAGCCCTGAATGAACTCACATCCCTGGGATTCAAACCAGTCGGAAACTTCCTTTGATTCCACCCCTTCAACAACGATATGCGCTCCCATACTCTTGATGAGCTTGATGGCTTCTTCAAGTATCTTACGCTTTGAAACATCTGCAGCTTCATCTGTAAGAGATTTATCCAGCTTAATGACCTTGTAGGGGAATGACATGACCCTGTGAAGGTTTGAATATCCCGATCCGTAATCATCAAGGGAAAATCTGATGCCGGCTTCCGAGAGTTCGTTCATGGTCTCAAGGACCCTCTCGTATGCACCGTCAGCAGCGGTTTCCGTTATCTCATAATTGATCCACGAAGGATCTATATTATATTCGGACATATATTCCTTGATCTTGCCTGCAAGGTCAGCCTGCATGCACTGTATGATCGAAAGATTGACTTCAATGTACTCAACGCCAAGCTCTTCAGGCTTATGATGTGAAAGGAACCTGCAGACATCCCTTATGACAAAATCACCGATATCAAGTATCCTTCCTGATTTTTCCGCGGCGGGAATAAAAATGGTGGGAGAAACATAGCCAAACTCTTCACTGTTAAGCCTGATAAGAGCTTCAGCACATTTATACTTTTTCTCCTTGAGGGAATAGATGGGCTGATAATACATCTCGAATCTGTTGTTCTTGATGGCATCATCAATGATCTTATCTATGGAGCTGAGCACCACAAATTCCCTGTCAAAGGAGATATCGGAATATAAAACAAATTTACCGGGCTCAATAAGGTTCTGTATTCTTTCGGAAAATGATATAAGCTCTTCCTTGTCGGAAATATCCTGGGGAACAAGGACAGAACATACACATATATCGGGCTTAAGGTCGAATCCGACACTTTTGAGAGAATCGGAAAATTTACCGAGAAGTTTTTCGGTCTGCTTTTTCAAAAGCTTCCTGTCGAATTTTCCCTGTACTATATTTGCAAACCTTCCGCCCCTGAGATAGTAAAAATCAGAGGTTGAAAGAAGACTTCTGTATTTTTCCTTTAAAAGTACGTTTCCGATGGAACGCAGCATCCTTCGGTAATTCTTGGAATCCGTAAGGCTTCGGATCTCGGAATCGTTTACGACTTTTATAAGGATGACGCAGCCGTTCCTGCCGCTTAAGATCAGGTTCTCTATATCATTCTCAAAAGGGATGAATGATGAAAGTCCTGTCTCTAAATCAATGGATTCATCGGGTCTGAAAACAAAGAACGCAAGGATGAGCATTGAAAGCGAGGCGCCGAACATGGCAGTCATAAGCTCCGGATAAATAGCCTGGATCTCGATGGCGGTTATATTTATGGGATATACAAGAAGCATGGCGATGAATTTCTCCACACTCAGTCTCTTTCTGATAACAAAAAGCTGGATAAGAGAAAATACCATGAAATACATTCCGAAATAATCAAAATACTGCATCAGGCTGCCGCGTATGTATGCTACCTGACCGTTTACAACAGCATAGCGGAATATTTTCTGATTAAAGAAATTGGAATATACAAGAGCCAGATAAAGTAAAAGCGGGACAAAAAACAGGATCTTATACAAAGGTTCGGATTTGATCCTGCTCCATGTTCCACTCATTATTCCGTACATCCTGATAACCAGAGGCATCTGAAGCGCCCTGAGGAAACAGAATATATATCCCATTACAAATCTGAACACAACGGTGGATTCGGGATGATCCACATTGTTAAAAGGGTACGCCCTCAGTACATCACATACACAGCTGACTATCATAACAACGGAAAGCTGTATGAATGCACGGTTTACGCTTCCCCTGTACATTCTGCGAAGAAGCATTGATACGATCACCGCGATCAGTATAAATGCCGAACAGATATCAAAATAATAAATCCTGTTTATTATCACCACAAACACGACCCCACAAAAAACAATTGTTAAAAATACGCCGGTAACCCTTTCTAACCATTATAACAATTTTCAGGGATAATAAAAACAAAAAAGATATAAATTAAGAAGAAAAACTGTTCCTACTCAGGAAAAGAAAGCCCCTTAAGACTGTAATCGGGATTTTCCAGCACGCGTTCAAAATCCTCCTTGGGAAGAGGCTTGTCGAAAAAGAATCCCTGGCCGCGGAAGCAGCCGTATTTTCTCAGAAGGCTGACCTGATCCGGGTTTTCCACGCCTTCCGCTATGGTGGACATACCAAGCTCCTCGGCCATTGAAATGATATGCTTCATCATTATCATATCCCTGGATCCGATATCCTTGTTGTTAAGAAAACTCTTGTCTATCTTAAGTTCGCTGAAACGAATATCCTTGATCATACTCATGGAAGAATAACCCATTCCAAAATCATCCACGGATACTTCAAAACCCGCATTCTTAAATTCGCCCACAACCTCTGCAAGTCTCTTCATATCCGCTTCTGAAGTGGTCTCAGTAACCTCTATAACTATCAGTGAATGAGGCACCTTATATGAATCGACAATATTTACCACTTCCTGCACGAAAGCTCTGTTTGCCAGATGTTTCCTGGAGAAATTGGATGAAACGCGGACAGGGTTTTTCCCGGATGCTATCCAGCCGGCAAGATCGGCACATACATGTTCCAGCATATAAAAATCAAGCATGCATATCCTGTTACTGGTTTCAAGCACGGGAATGAACTTATCGGGAGTAAGTATCTTTTTACCCCTGACCCATCTGCAAAGGGCCTCTGCACCGATAAGCTTGTAATTTGTCAGATTTACTTTGGGCTGATAAAAAGCGCAGTACTCTTCTTTCTTTAAGACAGACGCAAATCCGGATTCGATCTTTTTTGTGTTCTTTAAAAGATCCACCATGGTCTCATCGTAAAACTGTACGGAAACATGGTTCTTCTTGGCTATATACATCGACTGCTGTGCACAGTCTATACATAAGGAAATATCATGCTCGTTGCCGGTACATCTGTAAACACCGCAATAAGCACTCATCCTTATGAGTTCCGTGTATTTTCCGCCACTGTCTATATCAATGCCTTTTAATGTCCGGAGAACAAGTTCCAGATTCTCGTGTCTTACCACTGCGGTAAAATTATCTCCGCCCATGAGGCAGATACATTCAGGCTGGGTAAGACATGAAGATGCGGATGCAACGAACCTTTTTATGATCTCGTCTGCATTATTCCTTCCTAAGATCTGATTTATACCCGACAGATTTGTCAGGTTGAAGAATATAACATTATAGTCATTAAGCCTTTCAAGCCTTGCGATCATGGAAAGAGTTCTTGAAAGGAAAAAACCGTTGAAAAATCCGAAATTTCTGTCATGGAAAAGAGCATAATCGATATACTCTTTCATTTTGATACGGCTCTTGAAAATAACCAGAATATTTATAAGATCCGAAACAAACCCGCGCTCCTCCCCGGACCAGGTATGATCTTTTAAGGGGAAAATAGTGATGACCTGTACTGTGCCCATAGGCAGAAGCACACGCTCAACCACGCAGTCATCTTCATTTATCTCACCCTTATCAAGTTTGACCGTCTGGGACGATGGTTTAACTGCCATCTCAGCATTGATATCAGGATATTCGGTATGGATAACTCTTCCTATATTCAGTAATTCCACAAGTTCAGATATATATTCCGAGTCTTTGGAACTCTCATAGAGAACAATGCCGGATTCATTCCGGAAAAGTTCGTATAATTTTGTCTTGATAAGAATGCTGTCCATAATCCTTCGAAGGTTTTCGGCACCTTATATTTACTTAACGTCAATGATCATTAAGTACGATTTAGCCAAAACCATCTTTCCCTTTAAAATACAGACTTTTTCGGGAATATATATACACTATATATATTGACTTCGATTCATTTTAATACAATATCTTGTTGTATTTAATTATTCCTTAACACCATTTACGGTGACTGTCTGATAAGGAATGGTTATACCGTTTTGATTAAATGTCTCTA
>CAMPAP010000149.1 GCA_946631935.1 uncultured Lachnospiraceae bacterium
AAAAAAATTATCTGCTTTCTATTGATATGACTTTATAGCCAAGTTTTTCTATTGTATCAGCAAGAAACTTATCATCAATCTCATATTCGGATCTTACGATTGCTATCCCTCTTTTTCCTTTTACCGATGCATTTACGCCCTCAATGGAATTAAGAACGTTATGAACCCTGGCATAGCAATGCTCGCAGTGCATGCCGTCTATCTTTACTATCTTCGTTGATCTGACTTCCGAAAGCTTTTGAGGTTTTACTTTGATGTCTCCTCCTCCGCCTCCGCAGCATGAACCTTCACCTTTAAAGTGAGCTATGGAACCTTTTACGGAAAAGACAAGTATGATGATAAGAATTAAGACTAAAAAAAGATTCATCTTTCTATTTATCTCCTACATTCATCTTCGCGCATTTGGTATTTCGGGGGCAGCTTCCGGCCATGGGGCAGCCGATACAATGACTGCCCTTCTTTTTTTCTCTGTAAATATAAAGACACGCGAAGCCTACTGTTGAGGAGAGTATAAGTAAAATGATGAAGTTTGCGAGAAATGAGCCCATCTTTTAGCTGCCCCCGTCATATCAGCTGAGTTTGTATTCAAGTTCCATCTTTTTGTGGTTACTTCTGATGATAAGTCCGATGATAGACGCAAAGCAGATGATGGCAATAAGTCCGCCTGCAAATCCTGCACCGACAGATCCCGTAACGATCAGTGTACCGATCTGATATACAAGGAATCCCACAGTAAATCCGGTTGCAAGCTGAAGGCCTATAGCTCCCCAGAGCCACTTAGCAGACTTCATCTCGGAGTTCATGGCACCAAGTGCCGCAAAGCAGGGCGGCGTATAAAGATTGAACATCAGATAAGCAAGGGCCGCTACTTTGGTGATACCCATTGCAGCTGCCACTGCATTGCCTTCTCCGATAAGCTCCAGCTCCTCGGTATCGATAAAGTTGGTGATGGCAAATACTGTTGCTATGGTACCTACGACATTCTCCTTTGCAATAAATCCCGTTATTGCTGCAGCGGCAAGCTGCCAGGAGACGATGCCCACAACAGGAACAAGAAGAATGGCAAAGGGCTGTGCAACACTTGCAAGAATGGATGTGCCTTCAAGCCCTTCTTCAACGACTTCAAATTTCCAGTTAAAGGACTGCATTATCTGAACTACGGTATTACATACAAGGATTACGGTACCGGCCTTTACAATGTATGCCTTACCGCGCTCTAACATACTCTTAAAAGCAAATCCCAGGCTTGGAACCTTATACTCGGGAAGCTCAATGATAAAGAAACTTCTGCGGTATTTCATTCCGGTTATCGCTTTTATGAGAAGTGCTCCGAGAAGTACAAGAACGACACCGAGAACATAACATACAAAACTAACCCAGGTTGATTCGGGGAAAAACGCTCCGGAAAAAAGAGCTATAACAGGAAGCTTTGCTCCGCAGGGCATAAAGGTTGCCAGCATTGCGGTACTCCTGCGCTCCCTTTCATTCTTAATGGTCCTGCAGGCCATGATAGCAGGAATTCCGCATCCGGTTCCGATTATCATTGGAATGACAGACTTTCCGGAAAGGCCGACTTTCTTAAATATCGGATCAAGAACTACGGTTGCTCTTGCCATGTATCCGCAATCCTCAAGAAGTGCAATGAGGAAATACATTACCATGACAAGGGGAAGGAATCCCACTACAGCACCGACGCCTCCGATGATACCGTCAATAAGAAGAGCATAAAGAAGAGGATTTGCATCACCAAGCTGCTCTCCTGCCCATTCCTGAAATGTTTCAATCCATCCGACTATTATATCCGCTATCCATGTTCCGACCGTGGTCTGGCTGATATAGAATACAACGAACATGATGGCAGCAAAGATGAGTATTCCGATAACAGGATTGGTGACCACCTTATCGATGGCATCTCCTTTAGTTTTTTCCTTTGTAAGGGTCTTTCTTACCTCAACATCCTTTACAATTGAATTGACAAAATCGAATCTTCTTCTGTCTGCAGCTTCAACTTCTTCCTTGCTGTTTATGTTTACATTGCCCTGATGGAAGGGAGCTTTCTGTCCGTTACCTTCAAGTAATGCCGCTTTGCTTATACATTCCTTGATACCGGTGTCCGACGTCGAAACGGTCTTTATAACGGGACATCCGAGTTTTTCCGAAAGCTTTACCTCGTCGATCTTATTTCCCTTTTTATCGTTTACATCACTTTTATTAAGAGCCACAACAACAGGGATCCCGAGTTCAAGAAGCTGAGTTGTAAAAAAGAGGCTTCTGCTGAGGTTCGTTGCATCAACGATATTTATTATCACATCAGGATGCTCATTTTTAACATAGGAACTTGTAATACTCTCTTCGGAAGTAAAGGGAGACATCGAATAAGCACCGGGAAGGTCAACGGCGATAAGTTCCTTGCCGCTTTCATTATACTTATCCTTTATCCTGCTTTCCTTTCTGTCCACCGTAACACCGGCCCAGTTGCCGATTTTCTCGTTTCTTCCCGTCAGCGCATTATACATTGTAGTTTTACCGCTGTTGGGATTACCTGTAAGTGCGATTCTCATTTTTTGATCTCCTCCTATATTATATGTCACATTCATGACATTTTATTAAACATTTCGCCTGACCTGACAGTCCCTTATCTTTATACGGACTTTTTTAAAGCCTTTGATATTTCATCCGGCATTCATAACGTCCTTGGATCTTTCACCGGAATCCGCAGAAAGCTCCACTTGGATTGAAGAGGCAAGGTAAGGGTCGATATTATATCTTGCATCCTTGATGGAGACCACAAGATTCTTCTTTCTGTCAACAACGGTTATGCTCTCACCGCTGTAGCATCCCAAAGAAAAAAGGAAACTCTCGATCTCTTCATCTCCACCTGTATCGATGGAAGTGATCACATAATCAGTTCCGATTTCAGCTTCATTCAGATTCATAATATCCATCCTTTTCTTTTAATCAGTTAGCATTTGCTAACCCTTTGCCATAAAATATGGCTTGCGCAGCCATGCTGTTAGGCTTTGCTAACCATCAATCAGTATAGTTAGGTTATTCTAACTTGTCAACAGTTTTTTGTATTACCTTTAACAAAGCTTCAGGATTGAGCATTGTAACCATTTATGATATTGTTAAGTATGACTAACAAAGGAGGTCTTTTATGGCAGTAGGCGAATCAGGGGAAATGTATCTTGAAACCATATATATTCTGTCTAAAAGAAACGGCAATGTCCGTGCCATAGACGTTGGACAGGAACTCGGCTATACAAAGCCGTCGGTAAGCCGCGCTCTTGGCCTTCTTAGGAAAAACGGTCTTGTGGAAAAAAACGAGGACGGTTTTTTGTCACTTACAAAAGCCGGAGAAAAGATCGCAAAAAATATTTATGAACGTCATACTGTCCTTTCAAAACTTCTCATGGATATCGGAGTGGATGAAAAGACTGCGACCGAAGACGCATGCCGAATAGAACATTACATCAGCGAAAAAACCTTTAAGGCAATTAAGTCCAGGATCAAAAAAGGCTGTTGATCAGATTTGCAGGGTGATCTTATGTATCATCACCCGCATCCCTGTAATATTTTCTTTTTTCTTCGTACATTTTGTCATCCGCTTCAAGTTTATGCTTTCTTATATCGGAATCTCCACCCCCTGAATAGGAAAAACCTATAGCAAGATGATAACCTTTTTCAAGGACATCTTTTCTGAGGCTGTCTATCATATCTTCCAATTCCTGAAATCTTATATCACATACATATGCCGCAAATTCATCTCCGCCCATTCTATAGACATTTCCGGTTCCGAATCTGTCAACAAGACATGAATATACTTTTTTAATAAGATCGTCTCCGGCATCATGTCCCTCATTGTCATTGACTTTTTTCAGACCGTTTACATCACACATGATAAAACCGTAAGGCTTTGAAGTATCAAGGCTGTTTGTTTCAAATTCCTTTATGGCCCGTCTGTTTAATGCTCCTGTCATTGCATCGTGATAACTGTATTCAACAAGGAGCTTGTTATAATTACGGCTCTCTATAAGATCCGAAAGAAAATACATAAGAAGCCTTATGATCTCCGATATTTCCTTCATGGTATCTGCCGGAGGATTATCGACTCCGAAAAATCCGATATACTCACCCTCTAAGATAAGAGGCCCGGTTACAAGAGTATTTATGCCCTGGGGCTTTAAAACCCGGTACATGTTTTCACTCACCAGGCGGTATTTTTCCATATCGTAAATGAGAATGTGACCGCCTTTTTTATACTCCCTGTACCAGCAGTCGACAACTCCGTCATAGGGAAGCCCTTTGAGATTATCTATCTGGGGAGTGACACCTTCAGAACAGTACTCATAAGTATTATCAAAAGTTCCGTTCTTCATGTCTTCAAATATATATGCACGGTCCGCCCCAAGCTCCCTGCACATATATTCAAGCACCCTGCCTATTTTGCTTTCCGGCTCGTCTGAATCCGTCACATACTTAAGGAGATTATTCACAAAGCGGTCTCTTTCAAGGGACTTTTTTTCAACCGACCACCAGTAAAAGATCTGCATCGTCATGAATAAAAACAGCATGAGAAGACCCGGTCTTAAAAATATCCCGTGGCCGAAGGAAACTTTCTGTCCGAAATAGAATTTTGCCATGTCGATAACAGCTGCGATCATAAAGACAGCTACACCTGCGTAGAAAAAATTAAGTGAAGATGATACCGAATGTTTCCTGCACCATAATTCATTTTCAAGCAGCATGATAACGATGAGCAATATGTGAGATCCAAAGGACAGATAGATCAGGGGCTCCATTAAATGCATATCGGTACCCAGCACATATCTCAAAAAAAGAACAGAACCTAAAAATATCACCGTAAAGGCTAAGGACAGGAAGGAAAATATGGGTTTTTTCTGCTTTGTCTTTGAATTTATAAAATATACAAGGGGGAAGCACGCAAGATGAAGCATCAGATAAGCTATCTCTCTCGAAGCATATATGCTCCCTATCGTAAGCTGGGGAATACCGGTGTCAAACAAGCTCCAAAATCCCATTAAAACAGCCGAAACTCCCAAAGCCCAGAGAGATTTTACCAGCTTTTTTTCTTTGAACATGCCAAAGTAAAAGATGATCAGAACTATACCGAAGATCATGATAATGACGGAAAAAAAGGCAGTCAGAGCATTACTGCTGATGACAGAATACCTGTACAACTCTTCTTTCCCGTACTGCATATCGTTTATGCGTCCGCCGCTTCCGTCCGCAAAAGAAGAACGTGCATCAATACGTATGGTTTTTCCCTCATCCCTTGTACCAAGTCCTATCATGCGATAAGAGATCCCGTCACCCATACCGGTGATGTTTTCGGATGTGGTATATGAATATATCTGTTCATCCTCTACATAAACATCAAAATTGAGATTGCTGGTTGAAAGATAGACAGAATCCGTCTCTGACATTATCCTGGGAAGAGTCTTTGTGACCGTATAGCTTCCGCCAAGCTTTCCGCACACAAGATCACAAAGATCCACACGCTCACCGTTTTCCAAATACCAGCCGGTATTGTAAATGCGGTCTCCGGATTCCTTCCCTGCCATGATGAAGTCCTGCATATCCGTAAAAAACAGGACATGATATAAAAAAAGTGCCAGTAAAAGAAAATAGAAAATATTAACTGTCCTTAACAGTTTTACCGATCTTTGCTTCATTAAATTTTTCCCCCGGGTCATAAAAAAAGTTATGCTTTATTCTATCACGCACAAAATAACGTGTAAAAGAAAAAGATGATATTCAGGCCTTTTGGAGTATCTGATATACCCGCTCCATCAGTTCGTAATTATCCATGATGACAAGAGCTATCTTTTTCTTGGCACGGCTAAGACCGTGGAACAGATTCATTATCCTTGCATTTTCCGCTTTCTTTTCCGATTCTGTATTTCTCAGATATCCGGATTCATCATAGTAAAAAGATGCGTCAATGAGCATCACGACCCTGTCGAATTCTTTTCCTGTTACCATGCCGGACTCAAGCCTTACATTTACTTCACCCGGAAAAGATTCATATCTGTCATGATCTGTCCCTAAAGATTTATCCCAGATGAACACAAAGCCTTCCTTCTCATAATATCTTATAAGATTCATTGCCTCATTAAGATCATTTCCGTAGGAAACGGACACATGGGGATAATCCCTTTTATATATCTTCGATGAGGAAAAAAGCGTCCTGAGAAAATAAGAAAGCTCGCTGTTTAGCCTTATCTTATTGGTAAGCTTATACCCCCTGAAATCATCAAGCTTTTCGAAAAGAGAAGCTCCCGTCCCAAGTCTTTCGCTTTCAGAAACGCAGTCCACATTATCATATGAGATTATCACAGGGGCTCCCCACAAACGGCTGTATTCGCTGATCTTAAGAAAAGCCGCCTCTTTCATCAGATGACCTTCATCTATGAATATGACAGAATAGCTCCTGAGTACATCGGGGAAAGCATCTTTATCACAATAGTAAAAATCTATCCTCTTGAGCCTGTCATTTAACTGCTCAAGTTCCTTTCTGTGTGAACCGAAATGGAAAATACAAACGGAAGTCTTACATGACAGATTCATTGCAATGTCATATAAAAGAATGGTTTTTCCGGTACCGGGAAGTCCGGTAAAACCCTGCCATGATCCGGCTGAGATATTTTTAAGGATCTGCTTTTTTATATCCCTCTGCTGAAAAGTCAGAAAGTATTCCTTACGAAGAAATCTTCCGGGATCCGTTATGGGAGAGATCAGATATTTGTCCTCCTTGAACAGGTCTTCTATATCCCCTTCAAAGATCCCTTCCTGGCCGTCAAGAAGAAATCCCAGTTCCTCAAAATTAGATTCCACCAGCTTTCCACTGTTGGAAAGTCTTACAAGTCTGTCCCTGCTGCTTATGAATGTATAGTAATATACAGGCTTTCCGAGAGTGGAGAGATAATACCTGTTCTGAATGAGCTGGTTTCTTATGGCTTCATCAGGGACTCCGCCGCTTTTTAACTCGATGTTTACGATCCGGTCATCTGAGATCCTTAAAAGATCAAATTCCTTACCGAGCTTTGACATTGTATATGAAAAATAAAATGTCATGGCGCAGACATCTTTGCAGCAGGGCATGAGCCTTTCGCAAAAAAGCGCAAGGCCCTCTATCTCCCAGCCGCGGATCTTCATAAAACGGCCGCGTCCGGACATCTGTCTTTCAAGCTTTGACAGAAGTTCGGGATTCTTTAATCTTGTCAGCGCATAAATATTGACCGGTTTCATTTGATCTTTAAATCAGTGATATTAACGTAAACAGGCTTATTTAATTATAACCTAAGTCGGAACAATAAAAAATAAGGACGGAGTTAACCGTCCTTATGTGACCGATCATACGGATCTGTCAGTTCATTTGTTTTAATTCAGTAAATTCCTTTAAGATGGAATCGATGCAGACAACTCCGATCTCATAATATGTCTTCTTTTCAGGACTCTGTGCAGTCTTTGCACACTCGCTGAAATACTTTTTGGCATCCGCCATATCCTTAACATTATAGTGGGTTCCCGAAAGATCAAAACTCAGACTGTTGGTTGAGGGATCGAATCTTGCCGTTATCTGACCGGATTTATCATTCTCCTGCACAGAACCGGCCATCTCCTTGGAAAGCTCATTTATCAGGCTTTTTTTCAAATCATAATCCATTCAAAAACTCCTTTTTCATCCGGTTTCCATGATCTTTCATAAAAACACATATAATGACAATCTACAAATCTGATTATACATTTTCGAAAACCTTTTTACAGTAAGCCAAATCTTAAATTTTTATATATAAAAAATA
>CAMPAP010000150.1 GCA_946631935.1 uncultured Lachnospiraceae bacterium
GTCAGATCACGTTCTAACATATGTAAGCGATCATCATTTATCGTTTTTATCATCTTTGACAAGGTGCGGCATTGTATGAGGCCTGAATCCGGTACTTGATGAAGGATCATCCTTTTTTTCAGATTCGGAGGATGATACCTTAGGAGGTTCGGGAACCTTAAATGAATCTGAAGGTTTGGGAGCTTCAGGTGCCTTTACGGGTTCTGATACCCCGGCATCAGCTGATGCTTTGGAAGGTTCAGGTACCTTTACAGCTTCAGGTGTCTTGGATGTTTCAGGTGCCTTTACAGCTTCAGGTGTCTTGGATGTTTCAGGCGCCTTTACAGCTTCAGGTGTCTTGCTTGTTTCAGGTGTCTTGGCATTTTCCGATGTCTTGGAAGCATCAGGAGATTTTGCGTCTTCCGCAGCCTTAGGAATCCCTATGGTTTTATTTGCTTCCGGTGTCTTGGAAGGTTCTGAAGCCTTAGGAGATTCAGGGGCTTTGGGTGCAGCATCTTCTGACTTCTTTCTTCCTTTTCCGTTTATTTTTGCATCAAGCTGAAGAAGTTTTTTGGAACTGTCAGCGATCTTATCCTGAAGAGTCCTTACCTGTTCATCGGCTTTATCAAGTCTCTGCTGGGTCGAGATGATGTCATGCTTTAAGTTATAAATCTCTTTGTCTTTATCCTTGATAAGCTGTTCATTTTCTGCAAGCTTTTCAACGATCTTCATATAATCGTCGGTGACATTTATGGCAAGCATAAGCATCTGGGTTTCTTTGTTCTGATTTCTGAAACCCGGATCAGTCTTACATTCTTCAAGTTTTTTGTTTATATAATTACCGACCTTCTGTGTATACTCGGCAGTTTCATAACCGGTAAGCGTAAGTACCCTGCCGGCGATAATGACCTGTGTTTCGTTGATATCAGACATAAAGCCCCTCCGAAATAAATATATAAACAGTATATAAAAAATCGGTTATTTAAGCAAATGCAATGGATTATGGCTATACAAGCCACATATCAAGATGTTCACGTGCAAGATCGGTTATCACCCTGCCCTTTGGAGTCCTCATAAGAAGACCGTTTTTCAAAAGAAACGGTTCATAAACATCTTCTATGGTGCCGGCATCTTCTCCGGTAGCGGCTGAAAGTGTATCAAGTCCTACAGGACCGCCGTCGAATTTCTTTATAATAGTCTCAAGGATCATCCTGTCGGTATTATCAAGTCCAAGCTTGTCGATGGACATTAGATCCAGGGATTCTACAGCTATTTCTTTTGTCACGATACCGTCATATCTTACCTGGGCATAATCTCTTACTCTTTTCAGCATACGGTTTGCGATCCTGGGAGTCCCGCGGCTTCTTTTTGCTATTTCAAGAGCTGCATCCGGACGGATCTCAACATTCAATTTTTTTGAAGAGAAAAGAATAACTTCACTTAATTCTTCGGGAGTATAAAACTCCATATGGAACTGCTCTCCGAATCTGTCCCTTAAAGGTGCAGTGAGCATGTCAGCCCTTGTGGTTGCTCCTATAAGAGTAAAATGAGGAAGAGGAAGTCTTACGCTTCTTGCTGATGAGGAAGAATCCTTACCGATCATGACATCAATGGAAAAATCCTCCATTGCAGGATAAAGCACCTCTTCTACCTGACGGTTAAGTCTGTGAATCTCATCAATGAAAAGCATATCCTTTTCCTGAAGAGAATTTAAAATAGCCGCCATTTCAGATGCCTTTTCAATGGCAGGTCCGGAGGTGATCTTAATATGAGTTCCCATTTCATTGGAAATGATCCCTGCAAGGGTTGTTTTTCCAAGACCGGGAGGTCCGTACAAAAGCACATGATCTAAAGCTTCTCCCCTGGATTTTGCCGCCTCAATATGAATGATCAGTCTTTCTTTTATGGCTTCCTGTCCGATATAATCTTTTAATCTCTGGGGACGGAGTGACTGTTCAACAGGCTTGTCTTCTTTTGTGATCTCAGTCTGAATAGTTCTGGGCATGAAATAATACCTTATTTTCCGTAAAGGATCTTAAGTGCAAATGATAGCAGAGAGCCGGAATCCAGATCTTCGTGACCGTCAACAGAAAGGATTGCTTTTGTGCTCTCGCTTTTTGAGTAACCGAGAGAAATAAGGGCAGCAAGTGCATCGGACTCTTCCCTTCCAAGATCCGTATCCGGGACTGTTATGGAAGGACCTGCCCCTACTTTTACTGCGATCTTCTCATCAGAAAGATCGACCTTGCCTTTTAATTCAATAATTATCTTACCTGCAGATTTTGCAGAGATGCCTTTTGCTTTTGAAAGCGCTTTGATATCATCGCTGATTATCGCATACCTGATGGAATCAGCATCCATTTCGGATAAAAGAGATAAAGCACTCTTAGGACCCACACCGGATACACCAAGCAGCTTTCTGAACATATCAAGATCATCTCTTTCAAGAAAACCGTAAAGCTGTAAAATTCCTTCGGCAATCTGCGTATAAGTATATAATTTAACATGATCTCCGACAGAGCCTATGACAGCCGAACATCTTGGTGAAATATTGACATTTATGCCAAATCCGCCAATATCGACAACACACAGATCCGTATCTATAAGATCCAAAGTTCCTTCAACAAAAGCAAACACTTAATGCACCACCTGAATTTTTAATTATTGTTATTGATGTAATTAACAAGACCGCCGGATGCGATAAGCTTTTGCATGAATTCAGGGAAAGCCTGGCCCTGATATGAAGTTCCTTTTGTAAGATCTTTGATAAGGCCGGTATTAAAATCTATCTCAACCTCATCTCCGTCTTCGATCTCACGGCTTGCCTCTGCACATTCTATAATGGGAAGTCCTATATTAATGGCATTTCTGTAAAAAATCCTTGCAAAAGTCTCTGCAATGACACATGAAATACCGGATGCCTTTATGGCAATAGGCGCATGCTCTCTTGAAGAACCGCAACCGAAATTCTTGGTTGCAACAATAATGTCGCCTTTATTCATCCTTTTTGAAAAATCCTTATCGATATCTTCCATGCAGTGAAGTGCAAGCTCTGCGGGATCAGAGGAATTAAGATATCTTGCAGGGATTATTACATCGGTATCTACATTATCGCCGTATTTAAGTACTTTTCCTTTAGCGTTTTCCATTTATATTCTCCTTTACAGATCTTCAACACAGGAAATGATACCCTTAACTGCACTTGCGGCAGCTACTGAAGGGCTTGCAAGATAAATCTCCGAATCGACATGTCCCATACGTCCGACAAAATTCCTGTTAGTTGTTGATACACATTTTTCACCGGCAGCCAAAACGCCCATGTAGCCTCCAAGACAGGGACCACATGTAGGAGTTGAAACAACGCACCCGGATTCAATAAAGATCTTAAGAAGACCTTCTTCAAGGCACTGCATATAAACAGCCTGTGTTGCGGGAATGACAATAACCCTTATGCCCTTGGCAACATGTCTTCCCTTAAGGATCTGTGCTGCGATCCTCATATCGGAGATCCTTCCGTTTGTGCAGGATCCTATTACAACCTGATCGATCTTAATATCTCCGTCTTTGTGGATCTCATCGATAGTGTGAGTATTTTCAGGAAGATGAGGGAAAGAAACAGTGGGACGAAGCATGGAAAGATCAATATCTATCACTTCATCATACTCTGCATCTTCATCAGCTTCAAAAACGGTATATTTTCTTGTTGCATGCTCGTTAAGATATTCTATGGTTTTATCATCAACAGGGAATATTCCGTTCTTTCCGCCCGCTTCAATAGCCATATTGGCAATGGTAAATCTGTCATCCATGGAAAGCGCGGAAACTCCGGGTCCTGCAAATTCCATTGACTTATAAAGAGCTCCGTCAACGCCTATCTTACCAATGATATGAAGGATCAGGTCTTTACCGCTGACTCCTGAAGGAAGGCTTCCTGTCAGATTGAACTTTATGGCAGAAGGAACCTTGAACCAGGCTTCTCCTGTAGCCATTCCTGCGGCCATGTCAGTTGAACCGACACCTGTTGAGAAAGCACCAAGTGCTCCGTAAGTACAGGTATGTGAATCGGCTCCAATGATAACATCTCCGGGAACGGTAAGTCCTTTTTCGGGAAGAAGGGCATGCTCGATACCCATCTCTCCTACTTCGAAATAGTTTGTAATATCATTTTTCCTTGCAAACTCTCTGACGCATTTGCAGTGTTCAGCGGATTTGATATCCTTATTGGGCACAAAGTGATCGGGAACAAGGGCGATCTTGTCCTTGTCGAACACTCCGTTAACATTCATCTTTTCAATCTCATGGATAGCAACAGGGCTTGTAATATCGTTTCCGAGAACAAGATCAAGCTTAGCCATGATAAGATCCCCGGCTTTTACGGATTCTTTACCCGCAGCACGAGCCAGGATCTTCTGAGTCATAGTCATTCCCATACTTTTACCTCTTCCTTAGTTAATAAAAAACCTTTAAAATTATACCACAATCCGGAGGTTATTAACATACGGATCGATGGGGGCAAGAAATCAGGTTTAAAATGATTTGCAATTTATTGGAGGTTTGAAGACGACTTCCATGTTTATATTTTATAACGCGCACGCGCCTTTCGGCTCCGCTCTCAACCGTAATGGTACTAAGTTCGAACTTCGCAAGGCTCGTTCTCACTAAGTACCAACGGTTTCGAAAGGGTGCGCTTATATAAATTATAAACATGTAAGTCTTATCCGAGTAAGGAAACAGGGCTTGGAACAATATACTTTTATAAGCGAACTCTTGAACGCCGTCGGTACTTAACGAGAACAAATGAAATGAAGTTCGAGTTTAGTACCGCTACGAGCGTGATCGAAGCCGCAAGGCGTGTTCGCGTTAAAAGTATAATGCTCCAAGCCCGTCCCCATATAAAACTCTTACAACATCTCCTCTTTTCTTAGTATACTCAGTTCAAAAAAGGGGAGCACTAAGCTCCCCTTAATATATGAACCAAAAAGATCAGTTATTAATAAACTTATCAGCTTCGTTGTTCCAGCTGTAAAGCTTTCTTACACTCTCACCGACAGTCTCAAGCTGATGCTCTGCAGCGATCTTTCTCATAGCCTTGAAGTGTACCTGACGACCAGAAGACATCTCCTGAAGGAATTCTGATGCAAACTTTCCGCTCTGGATATCTGCAAGGATCTGCTTCATAGCCTTCTTGGTCTCATCGGTAACGATCTTGGGCCCGGTGATATAATCGCCGTACTCAGCTGTATTTGAGATTGAATATCTCATTCCTGCAAAACCTGACTGATAGATAAGGTCAACAATGAGCTTCATCTCGTGGATGCACTCAAAGTATGCATTTCTGGGATCATATCCTGCTTCAACAAGAGTCTCAAAACCTGCCTTCATAAGAGCGCAAACGCCTCCGCAAAGAACTGCCTGCTCACCAAAGAGGTCAGTTTCGGTCTCGGTTCTGAAGTTGGTCTCAAGAAGTCCGGCTCTTGCTCCGCCGATTCCGAGTCCGTAAGCCTTAGCTATATCCCATGCCTTACCGGTAGCATCCTGCTCAACAGCGATGAGGCAGGGAGTTCCCTTACCTGCCTGGTACTCACTTCTTACGGTGTGTCCGGGGGCCTTGGGAGCGATCATTGCTACATCCACATCTGCAGGGGGCTTGATGCATCCGAAGTGAATGTTGAAGCCGTGTGCGAACATGAGCATGTTGCCTGCAGAAAGGTTGGGTGCGATATCTTTCTTGTACATATCAGCCTGAAGCTCGTCATTGATGAGGATCATGATGATATCAGCCTGCTTTGCTGCTTCAGCTGCGGTGAAAACCTTGAATCCCTGCTCCTCAGCTCTCTTCCAGCTCTTTGAACCTTCATAAAGACCGATAATGACATTGCATCCGGACTCCTTGAGGTTGAGAGCATGAGCATGACCCTGGCTGCCGTATCCTATAATGGCAATGGTCTTGCCCTCAAGAAGGGAAAGGTTACAATCTTCCTGATAAAAAATCCTGTTTTCCATTTTAATCCTCCTTAAACTGTCGCGTAGCGACGTTCATTTATGTCAGCGAAAGCTTTGCTTTCGCCAGGCCTCCTTAAATCGTCGCATAGCGACGTTCATTTATGTCAGCGAAAGATTTGCTTTCGCCAGGCTTCCTTAAATCGTCGCATAAGCGACTTCGCCTGAACCTGATCTTCAGGGCAGATAAGTTACATTCTCAGATCCTCTTGAAAGTCCGGCTATTCCGGTTCTTGCAAGTTCAAGGATCTCGTGACCGTCAAGAAGTCCGATGAATGCATCGATCTTGGACTGGTTTCCGGTTATCTCAATAATGACAGAATCCGGAGCAACATCAATGATATTTCCCCTGAATATTCCTGCAAGAGATACCATATTTTCTCTCTCTGAAGGAGCTGTCCTTACTTTTATAAGACAAAGCTCTCTGTGAACCGAAGCATCAAAGGGAAGTTCCTTAACATCCCTTACATCTTCGAGCTTTGCAACCTGCTTTTCGATCTGTTCGATTATCTCTTCATCACCGCATGTAACGATGGTGATCCTTGAATACTTGGGATCTGCGGTAACACCGGCGGTAATGCTCTCTATATTGTATCCTCTTCTGGAAAAAAGACCCGAAATACGGCTGAGAACACCTGAATTGTTATCGGCAAGAAGCTGTAATACTACTTTTTGCATAAAAACCACCTGTAAATACTGAAAAAATCAACTTTATATACTTTATACAATTAAAGTATCAATGTCAATTATCAATGGTAATTATTTCTTATTAAAATGTTTTTATGATAAAGATCGGATAAATATTAAGAATTACGGCTAAAACACTGCAATATGTAAAAAGACTGCCTGCAAAAGCAGACAGCCTCTTATGATATTTCATTACTGGATAAGCTCTACTATTATCTTCATGGTCTCGTCGCTGAGTCCGTAAGTCTCGGATTCATCTCCCTGACCGAAGACATTAACGCTGTAGCTGAAATTATCAGAAACCCAGATTGCCTTAATGGTCTTGCCTTCAGCATTTCCGAAGCAGTTGATCTCAAAACCGTCAGCAGATGTGAATGACCAGTTATATTTATAATCGTTATAATCACCGGAAATATCTTCGCTGTCCTGGTTAAGACCCTTACGGATAACAAGCTCTGCTGATCCTACAAGTCCTGTTGCCTGGGCAATATGCTCCATATAGTCATACTCGGTTATGCAAAAAGCATTGCCGTTGTATTCCTTATTTTCGGGAACCATAAAATATCCGACACCTGCACCGTCTGCTGCTGCCTGTGCATCATCAACTTCATGCCAGGGATTAGCAAGTCCGGGATAATACTCAACTCTCTCAAAGAAAGTTTCACCGTCTATTCCGTCTACGTCCATGTTGGCACTTCTCCAGCCAAGGGTACCGTCTTCTTCAAACCAGAACTCTCCTGCTCCGTCTGTATATTTTACGTCATCGGTGTAATTCTCTTCATCGGTATATGTGCGGATATAAAACTTTGCATCGGTATACTCAAGAAGACCTGTTGATTCATAATATGTAGCGGTCATTTCCCAGTTTGAAGATTCAAATGCACTGCCTGACCAGCGTACAGTAACTCTGTACTCATCTCCCTCAAGACGCTCGATATCAATATTGCATCTGCCGGCAATGGGCTCTGTAAATGATCCGGTAAAATCAGGCTTATCAACAACATCTTCGGTAACCTCATCAACAGTCTCCTCGACTGCTTCAACACCTTCTGCAGCCTCTTCGGCAACCTTGTCAACATCGGAAGGAACCGTTGTTTCTACTGCAGAATTACCGCATGCACTCATCATGATCATCATAGCTCCCATAAGAGCGGTCAAAGATTTCTTTTTCATAATGTCCTCCATTAATCCATTTAATTACTTCATTTATACTATAAAACCATAAAAAAGATAAAACAATGCAATTATTAAACAAAATACCCAAAGAAAAGTTGCTTTCTTTGGGTATTTTTCCAAGATAATATCCAATTCTTTTATTTGTTTGATCACATATAAAAAACAGTCAATAGATCAGTTCTGTTCATTCTCAGAACACTTTGCTAAAGCCAGGGTTCCGGTTCTTGCAACTTCAACGATGGATACGGATCTGAACATTTCAAGAAGAAGTCTGATCTTTTCAGGTGATGCGCAGATCTGGATCATCATAAAATGAAGACTCATGTCTACGATCTCCGCTTTCATGACCTCACATATCTCCATGATCTCCGCACGATTGTTCTTATTGTACTTTATCTTCATGAGCATCAGCTCTCTGGATACACACTGGGACTCGGTAAAGGTCTTTACCTTAATGACATCAAGCTTTTTATTGAGCTGTTTTTCAATCTGCTCAAGAGTCCTTTCATCACCGGAAGAAACAATGGTCATGGACGAAACAGTGGGATCATCGGTTTCACCTACTGCAAGTGAGTCGATATTAAAGTTTCTTCTGGAAAAGAGACCGCTTACTTTGCTTAGCACACCGGCTCTGTTTTCAACATTTACGGAATAGATTCTCTTATCTTTCATGCTTCACCTCTCTTATTCCGGTTTTACAACGTCTTTGGGATCGACGATACATTCAAGAAGAACATTCTTTTTATCGCTGAGGAATTTTTTTATCACGGCTTTTGAATCCTTCATATTATCAAGTCTGAGATAATCAAATCCGTAAGCCTCGGCAATATGCTCAAGATTGGGATCACCGTCCAGTTTTACCATGGAATATGCATCATCATATGTATAATGCTGGTATTCACGGACCATTCCAAGATATCCGTTTCTTAAGACTACGATCTTAGCCTGTACATCATGCTGTACAAAAGTTGCAAGCTCGCACATTGACATCTGGAAACCGCCGTCACCGCATACAGCGACAGTCTGTCTCTTTGGAGCGGCAATTTTTGCACCAAGAGCGGCAGGTATGGCATAACCCATTGTTCCCATTCCTCCGCTGGTGAGCATCCTGCCTTTTCCGATAACTATATTTGCACAGGACCAAATCTGATTCTGTCCCACATCGGCAACATAAATACTTCCGTCTATCATGTCTGTTGTAAGCTGTCTTACGAACTCTGCGGGATCCACGTATTTGGATGAGGGCTTTCTTGAAGGCTTAAATGCTTTTCTTTCCTTAGTAAGTTCTTTTACCCATTCAGAATAATCTGCATCAATATCCGAAGCAGTAAGCTCTTCAAGAATACTCTCGGCATCACCTACAAGAGGGATGGTCGAGTAAGCATTTTTTCCTATCTCGGCGGGATCCACATCCATATGGATAAGTGTCTTGTTGCCGTTACTGATAAGTTCCGGTCTGTTAACCGCCCTGTCTGCAACTCTTGCACCTATCATGATTATGACATCCGCATCATTCATGGCTTTATTGGCATAAGGCTTTCCGTTATTACCAACCATGCCAAAATACAGGGGATGTGCTGTGGGAAGAACTCCGATACCCATCATTGTTGAAACAACCGGAATGTTCTTCTCTTCGGCAAATTTTTGAAGTTCATCATCCGCATTTGAAAGGAAAACACCGCCTCCCGCACAGATAATCGGCTTTTTGGCGCAATTTAATTCCTTGATGACTTTCTTTATCTGGGCTGTATTTCCCTTGACAGTGGGCTTATATGTTCTTAAGCTGACCTCTTCAGGATAGTGAAAATTCTTAAGAGGCTGGTTCTGTATATCAATGGGAATATCAATAAGAACAGGTCCCTTTCTTCCGGTGGACGCAATATAAAAAGCTTCTTTTATGATCCTTGGAAGATCCTGTGCATCTTTGACAAGATATGAATATTTAACAAAAGACTCAACAGCTCCTGTTATATCCGCTTCCTGGAAAACATCGGATCCAAGAAGTTCGGAATTAACCTGACCCGTTATAATGATCATGGGAATGGAATCTGCAAAAGCCGTTGCTATTCCTGTTATTACATTGGTTGCGCCGGGGCCGCTTGTTACGGCACACACTCCGGGCTTCCCGCTGATCCTTGCTTCCCCGCTTGCCATATGAGCGGCATTTTGCTCAGTCCTTACCAGAATGGTCCTTATATCGGAATCGAGAATGCTGTTATAAAAAGGACAAATGGCAACACCGGGATAACCGTATACATTTTTAACGCCTTCGATCTCGAGACATTTTACGATCGCATCTGCACCTGTCACGAATAAATACCTCCGTTAAATATAATCACGCCTGGATCCCAAGCAGTTTTTTAGCAACTATCACCGCATCCGCGGCATCTTTTGAAAATGCATCCGCACCGATCTCTTTTGCGTAGTCTTCGGTAACGCAGGCACCTCCGATCATGACTTTTATATCAAGATTCTGTGCTCTTAAGATCTCAACAACTTCTTTCATATGTATCATTGTCGTTGTCATAAGAGCGGAAAGACAAATGATCTTTGAATCTGTTTTTACTGCTTCGGCAACAATATCCTCAGCTTTAATATCTTTACCCAGATCATGGACCTTAAATCCATAGTTCGAAAGCATCATGGAAACAAGGTTCTTACCTATATCGTGGATATCACCCTCCACAGTTGCGATAACAACGTTAGGTGCATCACCTGAAGCATTTCCCTTTTTCAGCTCAGGCTCAATAACACCGATGGCAAGCTTCATACTTTCTGCAGAGGATATCAGCTGAGGAAGAAAATACTTGCCCTTATTAAAATAATCACCAACTGTATTAATTGCAGGGATAAGTGCTTTATTCAGTATATCATCTGCACTTATATTTTTATGAAGTGCTTCTTTTGCAGCTTTGGAAGATACATTCTTATTTCCTTCAACAACGGATCTGTAAAGCTGTATAAGATCATCGGGAACCTCAGATACTTTATCCGAAGATCCTTCAGATGAACCGGTTGCTTTTTTTACAGATCTGTCTTCCGGGGTAATATTTTTTAAGAGCTCTTCCTTTGCTTCTCTTTCAGCCTTTAATCTGCCCGCTGTATTTATATACTCAACATCGCTGCCTTCTTTATTTAAAAGCAGATCCGTAGCTCTTGCTGCTGCAACCAAAAGCTCCTGTCCCGGATTTGAGATTGCCATTGTAAGTCCGTTAAAAATGGCAAGAGTTAAAAATGCGGAATTTACATAACTTCTTTCAGGAAGTCCGAAGGAGATATTTGAAAGGCCTGTGATTGTGGCAAAGCCGTTCTCATAAGCATATCTTATGGTCTCAAGAGTCTTTAATCCCTGACTCTGATCAGCTCCTACCGTTTGGACAAGACCGTCAATTATGATATTTTCTTTTGTAAGTCCAAGCTCAACAGAGCGCTTATAGATAATGTCTATTATCTCTTTTTTCTCATCTATATCTTTTGGAAGACCTTTTTCCGACAATGGAAGAAGGATAAAAACTGCGCCATACTTTGCACATGTGGGAAGCAGTCTTTCAAACTTTGCCGGCTCCAAAGACACGGAATTGATAAGAGCTCTTCCGGGGTAATGCCTTAAGGCCTTTTCAAGTATCTCCGGTGAACTGGAATCAAGACATAAGGGAAGGGATGTTGCCTGGGTGACTTCCTCGATGACTCTGAGCATCATTGACTCTTCATCGATCCCGCTCATTCCCACATTGATATCAAGTACGCCTGCACCCTTTTCTTCCTGCTCTCTTGCAAATGTCAGTACTCTTTCAGTATTGCCTTCACGAAGTTCGGCCTGAAGAGCTTTCTTTCCGGTGGGATTTATCCTTTCACCTACGATGATGAATTTTCCGTCAAGTCCGAAGGAAAGAGTCTGTCTTTCACTTGAAAGATATCTGATGCCTTCCTTTCTGAAAGCCTTTCTTCTGACAGGGCCTTTTCCGAACTTTTCATTAATGGATCTTATATAATCTGCGTTTGTCCCGCAGCATCCGCCGATGATCTGAGCTCCTGCATCAACAAGGACTTCCATCTCTTTCGCAAAATCTTCCGCACTCATTCTGTATACGGTCTTATTGTTTTCATCCAGTTCCGGAAGACCTGCATTTGGTTTTGCGATAACGGGTATCAACGTATTTTCGGCCATATCCGAAACGATACCTGCCATGCTCGCAGGACCTGAAGAACAGTTAACGCCTATTGCATCGGCTCCGAGGCTTTCGCAAACAACTGCCCCCGTAACGGCATCCGTTCCGAAAAGAGTCCTTCCGTTACTTTCAAAAGTAAGCGTGACCATTACAGGAAGGTCGGATACTTCTTTTGCGGCTATAAGAGCAGCTCTTGTCTCTGCAAGGCTCATCATGGTCTCAACAACAAAAAGATCGCATCCGTATTTTTCAAGAAGTATCATCTGCTGCTTATAGATATCTATCAGATCTTCAAGATCAAGATTACCCATAGGCTTAAGCTGCCTGCCTGTCATGGTCAGATCACCGGCAACATAAACATTGCGGTCCTTACATTCATCTGCAGCCTTTCGTGAAATGCCGCACAGGGTTTTGATGATCTCTTCCCGGGAATCTTTAAGTCCGTATTCATCAAGTTTTATGGAATTAGCGCCAAATGTTGGTGCATATAAAATATCAGTACCTGCATCTACATAGCTTCTCTGAAGCTCAAGCATGACATCAGGATTATCACTGATCCATTTTTCAGGGCATACGCCTGAAGGCATGCCGGCTTTGGCAAGATTGGTCCCGCATGCTCCGTCCAGATATATGATCTTATCTTTTACAAAATCCCTGAATTCCTGTTTTGTCATAAAAAAACAATCCTTCAAATAAAATGCAACAATGATTATTTTATATTAATAAAGGCAAAAATTAAAGTAAAAAAACAGCCTGAAAGGTTATCTCTCAGGCTGCATATCAGGATCATCTCTCTTCTATGGGTTTATATGCATTATGCTCTCCCACATATTTAAATGCAGGTCTTACGATCTTACCGCCGTTAACCAGCTCCTCGATCCTGTGTGCACTCCAGCCGGACATCCTGGCAATGGCAAAAAGCGGAGTAAACAGTTCTTCGGGAATTCCAAGCATTGAATATACAAATCCCGAATAAAAGTCTACATTTGCACAAACCGGTTTGCGTATACCCTTATTCTCGGTTATAAGCTTTTTGGATATCCTCTCAACCCTGTCATA
>CAMPAP010000151.1 GCA_946631935.1 uncultured Lachnospiraceae bacterium
CATGAGACAGTATCTTGTACCTGCATTATCGATGGAGATAGTCCAGGCTGCCAGAATAGACGGTGCGGGAGAGTTCAGGATATTCAATACCATTGTTATCCCCATTATGAAACCTGCTATGGCAACTCAGGCAATATTCTGTTTTGTCAATAGTTGGAATAATTTATTTACCCCCCTTGTACTTCTTACCGACAGCAAGAAATATACGATGCCTATAATGGTATCGCTCTTAAGGGGAGATATCTACAAGACTGAATACGGTTCAGTCTACATGGGTCTTACGCTTACTGTTCTGCCTCTCATTGTGGTGTACCTAATCCTCTCAAAATACATTATTGCCGGAGTGGCACTCGGAGGCGTCAAGAGTTAATCGTAGTATGGTAAAATGACGAGGAAAATCGAGCCGTGCTTGCACGAGCGAGATTTGACGACCATAACCCATCGAGACGAAAGTCGAGATGACTTGATGTCGGTAAGAAACAAAAATAACAGGTTACCCGTAAGCGCGGGTAACCTTTTTTGTTAAGTCGTTTTGCAGCTGTCACTCAGCCGGATTCAGAGATTGGCGACCTGCTGCTCCGTTGAAAGTCTCAGCTTTTTGTATTCCGTCGGAGAGTAGCTTGTATATTTTTTGAATGCCCTGCAGAAGGAAGGAAGAGTGTTGAAACCGCTCTGGAACGCAACTTCAGTGATCGGCATATCGGATATCAGAAGTTCCTGTGCGATATTTATCCTTTTGATCGACAGATAATCGTGGAATGTATATCCTGTCTGAAGTTTGAAAAGCCTTAAGAAATGATATTTTGAAAAACCCGTATATTCCGCAGCCTGCTCAGTCGAAATGTCTTCGGAATAATTGATGTCTATATATTTAAGCAGTGCATTGATGCGGTTTATTGACTGGGAGAGATTTACATTCTCATTTCGCAGATTATATTCCGAGTGCCGGGATATCAGTTTGAAAACGTTGAACATGTTGATGTAAACTGTTGTCTCCCAGAAGTTATCATTTGCAAAATATGCATCGTTCATATTCATGAAATGTCTGTAGACGGCTTCATATATGTCCGGACATGTTTCTGAATTGCAGATGAACATGTTAAGGAGAAGAGGC
Organism: uncultured Lachnospiraceae bacterium; assembly: GCA_946631935.1. GTDB lineage: Bacteria > Bacillota > Clostridia > Lachnospirales > Lachnospiraceae > AC2028. The sequence continues at coordinate 1,115 of CAMPAP010000151.1, forward strand.
TCTATCACCTTATAATCGTGAGATTTGTAAAAATCATTCATCTCTATAAGATATATGAACCTTACTCCGTAATGGTCGTTTATGTATTCGTGGAGAATGTGCGGGGGTATGATCAGTATGTCCCCCTCTTTTAATATGATCTTGTTTGCGTTTGCGTGGATCTCATAAGTGTTTTCCACGCAGATACAGACCTCAAAGGCATCGTGTGAATGAAGTGCATAGCCTTCCGACTGATTGTTGTACCATATCCTGATGTGTGAGGTCGAGTTGAAAGAAACAACTTCTTTGTTGTTCTTTACAACACGGCCAGTGAAGTCATCAGGCTGCCTGAATTTCTCAGGAATATCCCTGACTCTTTCCTTTGTCATTCCCCTTGTCCTCTCAAATATGCCTTTAGGCCGGTTCTTCGCCTTCCCCCTCTAATTCTGCGTAGAACTTAACAAGAAACATTGAGCACAGATACGTAAAAAGTGCCGTCAGTATAAGTCCCCACAGATACCAGGTGTAAACCAGAGCCTTGGTGCTCATATAATATAATACTACAGGAAGCATCCAAATGAAAAATATTTTAAACCAGATAAGCGGATGCGAAAAAGCAAGAACCAGCGCATTAAAGACTGTGCGCAGCGCTGTATTGTCATATCTTGAAAGCAGGGGGAACTGAAGAGGAAATGCAAGGGCAAAGAGAAAGAACTCAGCTCCCACAGCTATGAATAATACTCTTGAGATCTGGTCATTGTGATAAAGGGTGTAGGAATATTCAAGGGCCATAAGGGTGATATATGCAATGTCTATAAGCCACAGGATCACTCCCTGCTTCAGGTTAGCCTTGAAAGCTTTGAAATATTCCTTGGAAATGGGACCGTCATCATTTTTGACCATTTTGGCGGTGACGGTGTAAAGCGCAGTGAAAGAAGTGCCTATGGTAACGATGGGAATGCATGTTACAAAAAAGTAGACATTTAAAACGAACAGATCCCCAAACCTGTTAAAGAGATTAAGAAAACGTTCTACCGGGGTGGGTTCCTTTTCGTTAACAATTTCATCATCAAACTGTGTACGTATTTTTATGTTATCAGTATCAACCTGTGTTTTTGTATTTTTATCTTCGGTTTCAACCTTTGTATTTGTATTCTTGATGTCATCCATATCAAACCTCACATCTGTAAATTTAGACCAATTTTTTGACATAAGTCAAGAAATCGGGGCATCTTTTTTTGTTAATTTCTGAACGAATATAATGGCATGGAAAAGGTCATTTTTTCTTTATGAACAGTGATATTTGTGGTAAAATGCAAGTATTAAAAAACAACTGAAGGGGAAAAGAAAATGCCTTACGATACAAATCAGTCAAAGGTGTCTCAGGAAGATTTTCAGTACAGCCAGCAGATGATCTCCAAATTATCCGGATATTTCGAAAGCGTGGTTGTGGGACAGAAAAGTCTTGAGGCATCACTTCTTACGGCCATTTTAGCAGACGGCCATATTCTCATTGAGTCTGTTCCGGGACTTGCCAAGACCACCGCAGCAAAGGCTATATCAGAGGCTGTTGACGGAAAATTTTCCAGGATACAGTGTACACCGGACCTTCTTCCCAGTGACATTATAGGAACCCAGATTTATAACAGGCAGACATCAAAATTTGACACTGTCTTTGGCCCTGTTTTTGCTAATTTCGTTCTTCTTGATGAGGTTAACAGATCTTCTGCAAAGACGCAGTCTGCAATGCTTGAAGCCATGCAGGAGCACCAGGTCACCATCGGTACCGAGAGCTATAACATGCCTGAGGATGTCTTCATTGTAATAGCTACCCAGAACCCCATAGAGCAGGAGGGAACATATCCCCTTTCAGAGGCTCAGACCGACAGATTCATGATAAAGGAAGTTATCTCATATCCCATTGCAGCAGATGAGGTTGAGGTACTCAACAGAATAGAGAATCATGCTTTTGAGAAAAAGCCTCCCGTAATGACTATAAAGGATGTGGACAGACTTCAGGATATTACCGGAAATGTATATGTTGATGAGAGCATCAAATGGTACATCTCCTCCATTGTTACCGCGACCAGGAATCCTGAGAGACTTTTAGGCTCTCAGATGGCTGCTTATGTGAAGATGGGAGCAAGCCCCAGAGCATCCATTGCATTCATGCGCACTGCCAAGGCTACGGCACTGTTAAACGGCAGGACTTATGTAGTACCGGATGATGTAAAGCAGATGGCCCACCTGGTCCTTCGTCACCGCATCGCACTTAATTATTCAGCAGTTGCCGACAAGGTTACCGTTGAGAACATCATTGATGCCATTACATCCACATTAAAGACGCCCTAATATGGAACTTGATTACGAATATCTGGCCAGAATAAGTAAAGACGCAGTGCTTTATACCTCTCGCAAGACTACCAATATACTTGACGGGGGGTATAATTCGGTTTACCGTGGGAAAAGCCTTGAATTTGATGATCTCAAGGAATATTCCCAGGGTGATGACATAACGTCAATAGACTGGAAATCCTCTTCCAGAGCGGACAAGCTGCTGGTCAGGAGGTATATTGCGGAAAAAAAACACAGTGTTTTGATAATTGGTGACACCGGTGTGAAAATGGATGCCGACACCCCGGAGGGTGATTACAAGGCGGATATCGCACTGATGTCCATGGGGGTCATCGGCTACCTTCTTGGAAGACAGGGAGCGGATGTGGGTTTTGCATGTTCCGGAAAAAGCGGTATAACCAATACTCCTTTCAGATCCGGAGGGCAGTGTGTTGAGGCTCTCTTGAGGACATACGGCGAATTGGTCTTTGATGATCCCTCATACGATATGAACGGTCTTATCATGAACATGCTCCAGTCCTTCCCCGTAAGACGAATGATCGTTTTTGTCATCACGGATATCAGCGGACTTAAAGCTGTGGATGGCAGAACACTTTCAAGGATGACAGAGAGAAATGATGTTTATTTTATCTGTATTGACGATGCTCCCGTTACCGGAGGCAGGGTTTATGACAGGATCGGGGAGGAATATATAGACAGATTTCTTGCGGGAAGCCGCCGGCTAAAAAAGGCGGAAGAAGCTGAAAGAAACAATATCCTTACCCGTTTTAAGACGGATGCCTTAAGAAACAGGGTTGTTCTTGGAAGAATAAAGACCGCTTCCGAAGTGGTGGATACAGTGCTTGATCTATTCGAAAGGGGACGCAGTGGAATTTTCGGTTAAAATGCAGCAGGAACTGATGATGAGTTCCGGATGGATGATCCTGGGAGGGGTGATCCTTCTTGTTTCTGCGCTTTTATTCGTGATGATCTGTGTTTTTAAGAGAGCGCCTAAAAAGAAAAAGCCCGAAAAGCCCAAGGTGCTTAATAAACCTCAGGCATTTTACATCAGGGAAAAGGCACTTTTGTCCATAGATAAGATTTCTTTTGAACTTGCGGGTTCAGCCATTGATACGAGGGAGAGTTACCAGAGGCTCAGCATGGTTATGAGGACTTTTGTTTCTGAGATGACCGGAAGAAATGTCACAGCCCTTACCCTTTCGGAGCTTAAGAAGATGGGACTCGGGTCCCTTGCGGGGCTTATCGAAAACTGCTATGCACCTGAGTTTGCTCTTAAGACCCAGGCTGATTTTAAGACAGATGCCGAGAAGGCTAAATGGATGGTGAAAACATGGAGCTGATGTATCCATATGTCATTAAGATAGGTATTCCTCTGCTGATCGCGGCAGTTGTCATTCTTCATGTCATTCCTGCGCGCAATAAAAAGGAATTCACCGGAGGGATAAGGACCGGTGCGGCGTCCATAGTAAAAAGCCTTCCCATATACGAAAAGCTGTATAAAAGGAGCAGGATCCTCACCTTCATCACAGAAGGCTTTATCATTACGGCCATAGTTGCTTCTCTTTTTCTGATAGCAAGACCCTATAAGGTTCAGACCATAAAGAGCGGAGTCCAGAAAAGAGATATCTTTCTTTGCATGGATGTTTCATATTCCCTGTATGAACTTAACTATGAACTTGCCGATTATCTTGAGCAGGTCGTAAGCGAACTTAAAGGCGACAGGTTCGGCATTACGATCTTCAATACATCATCCGTTGTATTTGTTCCCATGACTGATGATTACGATTATGTGGTGACAAGACTTGAGGAATTAAAGGAATATTTCAGTCTTCAGAAAGAATACTACGACATAGTCGGTGATGCTGATTATTACAGTTTTGAGAGCGAGGAAGAGGAGGAAAGATACTACGACATAAGCGCAAAGCTCAGCTATATAGAGGCCGGAACTCTTGTGAACAATTCATACAGAGGCAGTTCTCTCATAGGAGAAGGCCTTGCGTCGTGTCTTTACAGTTTCCCCTCCATTGGGGATTCCACGAGGACCAGGGTTATAATCTTTTCAACGGATAATGCCAACAGTTCCATGGTCAAGGAAATCCCTGAACTTGGTGAAGCGAGCAAGCTTTGCAAAAAAAATGATGTTACGGTTTTTGCCATATTCCCTTCAGAGGATGCACATTACTACATGTATGACGATTCCGATTATGCGGGATTCCAAAAAGAATTGACGGAAGCCGTAAATGTCACGGGCGGAGAGCTTTATGTCCAGAGCAGGGAAGATACTGTTTCCGAAATAGTTGAGGAAATAAGGTCTCACGAGGCTATGACCGTTGATGATATTGTCACCGAGCAAAAGACTGATATGCCTGTTCCCGCAACAATAGTTCTTTTGGTGAGTCTGGCGGGATGCGTGTTTTGTCTTGGCTTTTTAAAGGGAAAATAAGATGAGGAATTTAAATCCGGTCATTCCGGTGCCTGCACTTATCATTGTTTTCATCATTGCGCTTCTCGTGATGGTATTCATATGGATAAGAAGCAGAGAAAGCAGAATAAAGAGTACGTTTGCCCTTGTAAGGGGAATTGCCATAGCCGCTCTTGCCTTTGTCATAGTCTCAAGACCAATGAGGGAAGAACATGGTGCGGATGTACAGCTTAGTAATCTTGATGTCCTTTTTGTTCTTGATACAACCCTGAGCATGTGGGCAAATGACGGTCCTTCGGGAACGAGATTTAAGACTGCCACAAGCGACATAACCGAGATCATGGAAGGGCTGTCCGGTGCAAATTTCGGACTTATCAGTTTTCAGAACAAGGCGGTGGTCCTTGCACCTTTTACCCAGGATGAAGATACCGTGCTGGGACTCCTTAAGACCATACAGACTCCCGACAGATATTACATGAAGGGGAGCAGTATGGACACTCCGTATTACGATCTTGAGAATATGCTGATCTCATCAGACAGAAAAGAAAACAGACAGACCATCATCTTCTTTTTATCGGATGGGGAAGTCACCGGATCCGGTGAGATGCCTTATAACTACGAAACCCTTGGAAGCCTTGTTGACGGGGGAGCGGTTCTTGGATACGGCACCGAAAAAGGCGGAACCATGAAGGATGAATACGGCGATGTCTACAACACCCGGACGTATGAAAAAGCCGTTTCCTGTATTGATGAAGATAACTTAAGAGAGATAGCGGACGGTCTGGGAGTGGAGTACATTCACCGTCAGAAATCCACTCTCCTTACGCCTCTTATCACTGAGATAAAAGCCGGCAGTTCGACCATCACCGAGAGAAGATACGATTATATTACATATCATGATACCTATTTTAAATACGTTCCCTATCTGGCAGGGCTTCTATTGCTTGAACTTGCCATAAGGATCAGGGAAACCGTAAAGGTACGCGAAAAAAATGGCAAAAAAGCAGGCAAAAAACAGTAAAAACAAAAATATCCATATACTTCCGAGGCCGCTATGGTACACGATACTTATCGGAGCTATAGCTGCTCTTGTGTGTGCTCTGTTTCTGATCATAAGATGGTCTGCAAACACATATTATGTTTTCGAAGCAAAAAAAGGTATATATCATTATGAACTGGAAAAAACTCTCAGCACACTTAATTTTCCGGACGGATATGTGATCTGGTATAACATCGGAAACTATCATTTCAGCCGTGGCGAGTTTGAAGAGGCCGAAGCCGATTACTACAGGGCCATAGAGAGCGGCATCCCTTATGAGAAGGAATGCCCCGTTAAAGTAAATCTTGCCCTTTCGATGATCGAACAGCTGTCAGATGACGAGTGGGATGAGTTCTTTGACAGAGAATCTTCGGAAGAAATGAATGCGGAAGCAAGAAAGGTCGAGAAGACACTTATCACGGCAAGAACCATTCTTATTGAGGACGGATGCGCCCACGAAGATGATGAGGACGGGCATTTTGAGCCGGCTCAGATACTTAAGGATGAGATAGATGAACTGCTGAAGGACAGTGATTCGGATAATAACGATGACGAAAATGAAGACCAGAATGATCAGGATTCCGGTGACGGAGAAAACAATAATGATGATCAGAACGGTGAAAGCGGTCAGGACCAGTCATCAAGAGAAGACCAGATAATGGATCATATTCAGGATCAGAAGGAAGAGGCTCAGGCAGAAAGAGCCGAAGACCAGCAGTTCTACGAGAATTATTACGGATTCGGAGACGATGGAGACGGCGGGTCCGGAGACGGAGGCGGTTCGGAGGCCGAAGACTCCGGAGAGATATGGTAAAAAATGAGAGGTTACCAAGTTGGCAGTTACTTTTTACGGATGGCTTTTTGCAATATCCATATTGTGTTCAGCCTTTTATATAATCATATGGCATAAGCATTTTGATGTTAATCTGTCCATAATCTTTGTTTTGATCCCTCTTTCCAACGCGGGATATCTTATGTCCAGCCTTGCCCGGGATACGGGGTCAACTCTTTCGGCAGCTAAGGTCTGCTATATCGGAGGATGTTTTCTGCCGTTCTTTATTCTTCACTGTATCTTCAATATGTGTCAGTTTGAACTTCACAAAAGGATGAGCATTTGGTTTTTCCTGATATGCGTCATCAATTTTATATGTGTCATTTCCTCGGGTTATAACGACCTGTTCTATAAGAGTTTCAGATACGAGATCGAAGACGGGATCCCGCATGTATATAAAGAATACGGCGTGATGCATAATGTCTTTTATGTGACCACCATCGTATATCTTTGCATCGGACTGATCGCAATAGCATATTCCTGGTTTAAGAAAAGGCAGGTTCCCAGGACCATCATAGCCCTTCTTGTGCTCCCTGACATACTGAGTGTCTTCGGGTATTTCTTTACAAAGGTTCTGAGAAGCCCCGTAGATATGGTTCCTCTGTCCTATGTTCTTGCCCAGATCATCTATCTGGTGATCGCTCACAGGGCGTGCCTGTATGATGTTGCCGATACGGTCATCGATTCCATGGTACAGGAGACCGAACTTGGATACATCTCCTTTGATTTCAAATACAGGTATCTGGGATGCAACAACGTTGCAAAAAAACTGGTGCCGAGACTCGAAAAGATAGCTGTGGATGATGTATTCGGATATGATCCGTCGGAAAAAAAGATCCTGCATTATCTTGACAGTTTTAAAGCCGATCATTCCGATAATACGTTTTTATACACATTTAAAAGCCCTGAGGGGAATCCGGATAATGACAAATTCTATAATGTAAATGTTAATTATCTGTATGACGGAACCCATAAACGCGGCTATATCGTCACATTTGATGATGATACCGAGAACAGAAGATATATCAGACTTCTCGATTCATATAACGAAAAACTCCAGTCGGAAGTTGAACAGAAGACCAGACATATCATTGAAATGCATGACAACCTCATCATGAGCCTTGCGGTCATGGTTGAAAGCAGGGATAATTCAACGGGCGGACATATTAAGCGTACCAGTGAAGGTGTCAGGATCTTGGTTGATGAGATCGTTAAGGAAGGGATCCTTAAGCTTTCATCCGAATTCTGCAGGGATGTCATCAAGGCTGCTCCCATGCATGATCTTGGTAAGATTGCCGTCGATGATGCCGTCCTTAGAAAGCCCGGAAGATTTAAAGACGCAGAGTACGAGAAAATGAAAAAGCACTCTGAAGAGGGTGCCCGGGTCATCCATGAGATACTCCTTAACACCGATGATGAATCTTTCAAGAAGATCGCGGAAAATGTTGCTCATTATCACCATGAGAGATGGGACGGATCCGGTTATCCCGATGGCCTTAAGGGAGAGGAGATACCTCTTGAGGCAAGGATCATGGCCATTGCGGATGTGTATGATGCTCTTGTGAGCAAGCGCGTTTATAAAGAAGCGTTTGATTTTTCAAAGGCTGATTCCATCATCATGGAAGGTATGGGATCCCAGTTCGATCCCGGACTAAAAAGCGCCTATGAAAAAGCAAGACCAAGGCTTGAAGATTATTACAAAAAAGTGCAGGAATGATCCTGATAACAGCAATTATGACGGGAGGAAATATCATGCTTGTATATTTATACTATCCGCTGCTTTTGCTTTTACTTTTTTTTGGTGCCCGGGTATGCAAAAAAGGTGAGTGGAACGAAGATGTTCTCTCTTTTGGAACTACCAAGGCGTTTCTTGGTTTTTGTTCCATTATTATAATATTCCATCACTGCTCCCAGAGGCTTTGTGCACCATGGCTTGCGCCTTTCAGGATCGTTCATGGTCTTGATGCCTTTGTCTTTGTGGGATATTTGTGTGTTGCTGTCTTTTTCTTCTGTTCCGGATACGGGATGTTTACCGCATCAAAGAGTAAGGAAGGCTTTTGGAATAAGTTTTTTGTAAAGCGGATCCTTCCGGTCATTATCCCTGCAACAATTATCTGGCTTGTATTTTTTGTAATAGAAAAATATAAGAAGGTGCACATCGAAAAACCGCTTTGGATCAATACCTATGATTATATCTGGTATATTCCCGCACTTATCTGTATGTATCTTGTCTTTTATCTCAGCTTCAGGATAATAAAAAATGAGAAGGCAGGCATTGCCGTTCTCATTGCGGGAGTGGTGCTTTACTCAGTCGTCTGTTTTCTCTTCAGCCCCGGGACATGGTGGTACAACACTCATCACCTCTTTGCCGCAGGTGTCATAACCGCCCGTAAGAAGGACAAGATCATAAGCGGTCTTAAGAAGGGATACGTTCCCCTGATCGTTATCATGACCGTGATCACCGCACTCGCTTTTGCCTGGGCTTCATATTACTATCAGCTTATTACGGCAATGGGGGGTCAGTACAACGATCTTGCACACGGCATTACGGAGCTTTTCGGACAGAAGATATCAGCACTTACTTTTGTCATTCTGGTTGTGCTGATCGGAATGAAGATTAAGATAGGAAATAAAGTCCTTTCGTTTCTCGGAACGATCACACTGGAAATATATCTTGTGCATCCGCTTTTCGTACAGCTTTTTGGCTTTGCTTTCGTGAACGAAAGCGGAAAGCCTCTCTATCATATACAGAACCAGTTTTTATATCTTGCAGCTGTCATACTGCCGGCAATTCCCATAGCCTGGTTCCTTCATAAGGGAGTATCTTTTATCTGCGGAAAAAAGAGATAAATGAAAGATCATTCTCCGGATGTGACAGAATCCCTTAAGAGGGCGTATTTTCTGATCTCATCGGCAACATCGGGATTTATGGACTGTATCATTTCTTTTGCTGGCATTGCGGTATAGTAGCCTTGTATCAGGTCGGCTCCAAGCATAATGACTGTCTTAAGCTCTTCACTTGTCTCCACACCTTCAGCTAAAGCTTTGATGCCGTTTTCGTGTGAAAACTCTATTACATCTCTGACGAAATGCTGCTTCTGCGGACTGTCCTGGATCCCCGCCAAAAGTGAGCGGTCGATCTTAACATAGTCAGGCTTGTATCTGAGAAGATTTGATACGTTCGAATAGCCTGTCCCGTAATCGTCAACTGCGGTCTCTATCCCGATCCTGTCGAATGTATCCTTCATTCGTCTGAGCTCCTGGTCTGAGATCTCCGACTGCTCGGTGAATTCAACCACAACAGAGCCCGGCATTGAGGCTATATGATCCTCAAGGATCTTAAGGTCTTTGTCGGATAGCATATGACCCGGAATCGAATTAATGAATACCTTCTTTCCGTCGGAAAGAGTGGATCTGTTTTTCTGTATCCTCTTTATGACATTTGTAAATGTCAGTTTTTCCACATCGTAAAGTCTGTCATACAATTCGGCGTATCTTATGATCACCGGAGGCGGCAAATAGGGATCCGCATCCGGTCTCATGAGGGCTTCATATGAATAGATCTTTCCGGTCTTTGAATCGACTATGGGCTGGAAATTGTAATTCAGCTTATTGTCAACAAGGATCTGCATGACGGTCTGCGCTTCTTTTTTCTCCTCGTCCGTAAGCTGCTTTGCTGACAGTTTGTGCGCATCCGCTTTATTCCTGTTTTTATGGCTGATAGCCATGTTGACAAGGCGTTCCATCTCCTCGCGGGTGGCGGGGCTTCCTTTTTCTATGCCATAATAAAGATCAATGTCATAATCTTCCGAACTGAAATTTTCCTTCAGTATCTGTAACAGCTTATCCTTGGATTCGAGTATTTCACGCTCATCTGGTTCTCTTGTGAACCTGAGAGCAACAAGTTCATCACTTCCGGGTCTTAAGCAGATGCTGTTTCTTGAAGAGAAGACATTTTCAAGTGCTTTGGCTACATTTATTATCGCCTTGTCACCTTCGGCGCGTCCGTAAGTATTATTTATCTGGGAGAGATTCTTGATGTCTACTGCAAGCGCATCCATGTATCCTCCGTTATTTACAAGCAGATTGAGAAGAGTATCGGAATGCTCAAGGAATCCCCTGTAATTCAGAAGTCCTGTCTGATTGTCTGTCGTCATTTCGTGATGAGCAAACTTGGAACCGCTGATCAGTGTGTCGCTTCTTCTGAAGCATTCCAGTCCTCTTGAGATGCTTCTCAGCCACGCTCTGTATTCTGGAGATATGACTGTGATCTTATCATCGAATCTGACCGAGGCATAGCCGAATATACTCTTGTCGTAGAAGAGAGGCATGATGTAATAGACTGAGGGCTTTTCCCTTGCTTCACCCAGTTCGGGAAGGATCAGATCCTTGTCAAAATATGTGTCGGTGAAAATCCTGTCCTTATTCTCGTACTCGCCGCCGCATCTGATGGCATGCATGATCCTCTTTTCGAAGGCTTCTTCTGAATCTCCAAGGGAAGGGTTGAGGCAGAGATTAAAGCTGTCAAAACCGCGTACAAGGTAAATGGAAGCAAATATTGTTCCTATAAGCCCGGAAAGAGAAGTCTGGGCTATGAGGTTTTCATCCATGTCATTAAAAGGCGAGAACATGGTTGCAAGGGACAGCTCGGTATCCCAGGATGATCTGGTAAAATAAACAGGTTTTGCACTGGTGCTGTCACATCCGCAGGTGCCGCCTATAAAAAGTTCGGGCGAAGGGGTGACTTTATTTTCGGGACCGCCGGTTATCAGCGAGTCTGCCATGAGAGCAGCATTTGCCCCAAGCTCAATGGATGAAAGAGGAGCGGAAGTCAGAGGTATGGGGGCATGACGTCCCTCAGCGTTTGAATCACATCCTACAACGATAATATCGCCCGGTATCGAATACCCGTTAGCCGTCATTACCTTGGCAAATCCAAGTGCCATGCAGTCGTTGGCACAGGCAACTGCTTCGGGAAGTTTTCCTCCGTTTTTTATAAAACTGTCGGCGAGACTTTCGCCGCTTGTGTACCAGAAATCTCCGTAGAAGATCTTGCTTTCGTCGAATTCGATGCCGTGCTGTTCAAGAGAATCCTTGTAGGCGTTAAGTCGTATTATCGAGTGGGGATGCCAGGATTTTCCGGTAAGAAATGCGATATCCCTTATGCCGTGTTCTTCTATCAGGTGATCTATAACAAGCTTTTCAGGGGTGTAATTATCTATGTGGATGGAAGGAAAATATTTGCTCTCCCAGTCAACAAAGATTGCCTTTCCTTTATAATCCGAGTGAAGCTTTTCCTCAAGTTCTTCCGGAAGGCCCTTGATCTGAAGAGTATCCCCCAGCACAACAAAACAGTCAAACATATCATAGTTGATAAGTTTGAATATGGATGAATCACCTATATTGCGTTCGGGAGTCCTTTGATATTTGACATACATGGCAAAAACTACCACGTCATAATCTCTCTTAAAGGCTTCTTCCAGGAACCCCTTGAGAAACTGCTCGTGAGAATGTTCTTCGGGGTGCCCCACAAGAACTGCAATTTTTTTACGCTTTTTTTCCGCCATGTATAAAGATTTGATCAGTTAAATGGTACCGCTTACATAATTAATAATATTAGTAAGTCGGTAAATAAGCAAGTTAATAAAATCTTAAATAAACGCAAATCATGAATACCGGAATAAACGGTTGATCAAACACCGTTCGGGCACAGAATCATGGTCTTGGACTTCCGCAGCAGGCACAGAAATTATAGCCTGAGGGGCACCCGCATACTCTGCAGTGCCAGATATCTCCGGCAGGACGCATTCTGCCGCAATTTGAGCAGAAATTCATATTGTTCCCGGTTCCGCATTCACAAACCCATGGATCCATGACTGAAGGAATATACACGGTCTGGATATTTCCCGGAAATGTAGTGATGCAGAAATCGTTTCTTGATGCCCTTACGACGGTTATGATCGAAAGTACGAAGAGAACTATGACATATCCAATCCACAAAATCAGGCTGCTTCCCATCAGAACAAGGTTATCCGTAGTCGATCCTCCAAGAATGATGGCATCATAAAAGCCGTGAAGGATTATGGGAACAAGCAGAGTCAGGGTAATATTTTTTGAGTATTCGTCCTTTTTTCCGGTAATATGAGCATATTTGGCCCTGCTGTAGAAATATCCCATGAAGACCGCATCGGAAGCGTGTCCGGGAATTGCGGTAAACATTCTGAGTATGGCAACACCTAATCCCATACTAATGACATATGCGATGTTTTCTAAGGCAGCGAATCCCAGAGATACAAAAACGGCATATACAATAGCGTCGTAGCTGTAATTGAAATTCTTGTTTTTCCAGGTTATCAGCCTCAGAACAGCGTATTTTCCAAGCTCTTCTGCGGGAGCGATTATGATAAGAGCCGAAAGAAACTCTTTCACTGCGGAGTCATAAGGGATGATAAGGTCAAATAAAGCTCCGCCTATGGCTTCAATTATGAGGGCAGTGATGACTGTTCCCATTCCCGCAAAAAAAAGTCCGGTAAGAAGGCCCAGGGGCTCTTTTTCCTTTTTGTCTCTTTTGTATATGATGATCAAAAGAATTATGACCGGAATAAGCGCTAAAGAAAAAAGCATATGGATCTCCTTTGGGATTTACAGATCAGATGTGAAGTGTTGTGTGCATCAATTTAAATTATATCATATAATGCTCTTGTACTGTTAAAACGGATAGACCTTGTAAAACGAGGGAGTAAAATTCGGTCAGATCCATGTGGCAAAAGATGTCGGGGAGAGCAGAAAATGAAGGAAATATCATATGACGGCCTCAGAGAATTGCCGGCAGATTCATATGAGCTTATAGACATAAGGGATGAAGGACTTACGGCATACGGAATGATACCCGGGGCACTCCATGTATATGTCGAAGATCTTGAAAACAGCAGCTTTTTGGCGGATATTCCAAAAGATAAGAAGCTCATTTTTTACTGTGAGATAGGGCGCAAGTCAAGGGAGATAGATGATACACTTTCTTTTCTTGATGGCAGGGACTGCTACAGCCTTTCGGAAGGTTATGTGGGGTACGTCAGATCTCATATGAGCACTCCGGCAGAAATGGAAGAAAAAAGAAAGACCGCAGAAGAGAGCATACAAAAAAAATTCCATAAGCAGCTTTTTTCACCTTTCGCAAAAGCCTGCAAGACATATGATCTTATTGAAGACGGCGATCGTATTGCGGTATGCATATCCGGCGGTAAGGATTCCATGCTTATGGCAAAACTGTTCCAGGAGATAAAGCGCCACAGGCAGAAGGAATTTGAACTTACTTTTCTTGTAATGGATCCCGGCTACAACAGTGAAAACAGGGCTCTTATCGAAAGCAACGCCGGGGCCCTTGGGATTCCGGTCACGATATTTGAAAGTACCATATTTGATACGGTTGATACCATAGATAAAAATCCATGTTATCTGTGTGCAAGGATGAGAAGGGGATATCTGTACAGTAAGGCAAAGGAACTTGGATGTAATAAGATAGCCCTGGGACATCATTATGACGATGTGATCGAGACCATACTTATGGGGATGATCCATGGCGCCCAGATCCAGACAATGATGCCGAAACTTCACAGTACCAACTTCGAGGGAATGGAACTTATCAGACCGATGTATCTTGTCAGGGAAGCAGATATATGCGCATGGAGGGATTATAATGACCTTCATTTTCTTCAGTGTGCATGTCATTTTACAGATACCTGTACAACATGTCATGAAGACGGTACCACATCAAGTAAGAGGCTGGAAACGAAGAAACTCATTGCAGAACTTAAAAAGACAAATCCTTTTATCGAGTCCAACATCTTCAGAAGTGTAGAGAATGTCAATCTTGATACGGTGATAGAATACAAGAAGGATGGTGTAAGGCACAATTTTCTTGATGAATACTGATGGTGCGGCTATTTCGGTTAAGGTTTTACAAAAGGAGTTCAGGGTTGATATAAAAGAAGCGGATTTGCAGGAGCATATATATGCATCGTAACTTTATTTTTGATTTGGATCAGACATTGCTTGATTTCCATGCTTCGGAATATAAAGCACTCGGAATTGTGCTGATGGCTAACGGATTATCTTTTTCAGAGAAGATATATCAGGCTTTTAAAGATTATAACAAAGCTCTTTGGCTGGAACTTGAAAAAGGAACTATCACAAGGCAGGAGCTCTTTATTAAAAGATTTCAGTACATTTTTTCACAGTGCGAAGGATGTGTATCGAATCTTGATCCGCTGAAGATCAACGGTGATTTCATCCGGACCATGTCTGTGAACGGTGTTTTAATGGACGGAGCCTTGGAATTTGTCAGAAAGGTAAAAGATAATATTCCGGATGCCAGGATCTTTATTGCCTCTAACGGAGCTGCCATGAACGCAAAGGGCCGGATGGCTTCTACAGGACTTGATAAGTATACAGATGATTTGTTTATCAGCGAAGATCTGGGGGTGACAAAGCCGGACAAAGCGTTTTTCGATATTTGCTTTGAAAGGATTTCGGAACCAAGATCATCGTGCATTATGATAGGAGATTCACTTACTTCTGATATGCTGGGTGCAAAAAATGCTTCCATAGATTCAGTCTGGTTTATGCCTTCAGGTGACATCGAAAAATCTGTGATCGAATATGATATTGATCATGTGGCGGCATCTTTTGACGAACTATATTTGGTCCTTGAAAAGTGGTCCATATCACTGCATGACATCCATGTACACTTCAAATGAAGAGATATATCTATTTGATGTAACGGTAGACGGAACGGATGATTTTCCTTATAATTATCGTCTTGAAGGAATTGAGAAAGGACTTCCGGCAGTTGGGAGGAACTACAGATGGAACTGAAGAAAATTGATTATAAACTTACTGTTTGTAAAGTGACAGACGTATCGTGTATCAACACAGAGTCCGATTTCTATTTTATAGGTAAGACGGATGAAGAATTGTCGCTTGTATGTAAAACGGAAGATACGCCACAAATCACGCTCGAACGTGATGATGGGTGGAGAGGCTTTCGTATTCAAGGAGTTCTCGATTTTTCATTGATCGGTATTCTTTCAAAACTGTCCGGTATACTTGCGGAGCATAAGATAGGAATCTTTGCA
>CAMPAP010000152.1 GCA_946631935.1 uncultured Lachnospiraceae bacterium
AGGGGCTTGTGGATATCGTCATAGGAACACACAGACTTTTGTCCGAAGATGTGCATTTTAAGGATCTTGGCCTTTTGATAATAGATGAGGAGCAGAGATTCGGTGTTGCACATAAGGAAAAGATAAAAAAAATGAGGGAGAATGTCGATGTGCTTACTCTCTCCGCAACGCCTATTCCCAGAACTCTT
Organism: uncultured Lachnospiraceae bacterium; assembly: GCA_946631935.1. Taxonomy (GTDB): domain Bacteria; phylum Bacillota; class Clostridia; order Lachnospirales; family Lachnospiraceae; genus AC2028. The sequence continues at coordinate 189 of CAMPAP010000152.1, forward strand.
GAAATGAGTCTTGCGGGCATCAGGGATATGAGCCTTCTTGAAGAAGCTCCCACGGACCGCCAGCCCATCCAGACATTTGTGTGTGAATACAATGAGGAGATAGTAAGGGAAGCGATATCAAGAGAGCTTGCAAGAGGCGGCCAGGTATATTATCTCTACAATAACGTCCGTACCATACCTGAACATACCAAGATGCTCAGAGAGGCCCTGCCGGATGCAAGGATCGAGTTTGCACACGGCCAGATGAAGGAGCGGGAATTAGAGGATGTCATGTATGATTTTGTCAGTGGAGATATAGATGTCCTTGTAAGTACCACCATCATTGAGACAGGTATGGATATTCCCAATGTCAACACTCTTATCATAAACGATGCCGATAAATTCGGTCTGTCACAGCTATACCAGCTAAGAGGAAGAGTGGGCCGTTCTTCCAGGGTTGCATTTGCTTTCCTTATGTACAAGAAGGACAAGGTCCTGTCGGAGATCGCCGAAAAGCGCCTGGGTGCCATAAGGGAGTTTACGAATCTCGGAAGCGGATACAGGATAGCCCTGAGGGATCTTGAGATAAGAGGCGCGGGAAATCTTCTCGGAAAGAGCCAGCACGGACATATGGAGGCGGTGGGATACGATCTTTACTGCAAGATGCTGGGAGAAGCCGTCGGAAGGCTTAAGGGAGAAGAAGCTGCGGATGATTTTTCAACCATAATAAATCTGGACATAGATGCTTTTATCCCCAGGGAATACATTTTTAACGAAGAGCAAAAGCTCGATATGTACAAGAGGATAGCTTCCATCGAAAATGAGGCGGATCTTTCCGATATGCGTGATGAGCTTTTGGACAGATTCGGGAAGGTTCCTCTTTCAGCCGAAAATCTCTTAAAGGTTGCTCTTATGAGAAAGCTTGCACATGCGGTTTATCTGACGGAAGTCAGGGGCGGAAAGGGTGAGATAGTTTTTTCATTTAAGGCAGATGCCAAGGTGGATCCTTCCAAGATACCGGAAGTATTAAACAGGCATAAAAAACACCTGAGCTTTTCTGCGGGAGGAAGAGTTCCTGTTTTTACATATGTATACACATGCGAAACTCTCGAGGAAAAAGAAGAACAGAATCTGATCCGGCTGACGGAAACGCTTCTTGAAGACATGCAGGTGTTAAGACTCTGACAGTGGAATGCATGGAAACCGTGATGCGAAATGACAGTTTCTTGCCGCTTAAAAATAATTGATAAATGGATATATGTCTGATAAAATAACTTTACCTTAAAAACAACGAATCATATGAAAGGGGGAAACTATCCACATGAAGAAGATAATCTCAAAAATAGTTCTTGCAGTGGCTGCCGGAATGATCCTTGCGGTTGCATTCTCCGGAAACAGCGTTCAGGCTGCCACAAAGACAATGGCTGACGGAGGAAAGTTCGACGCGGCATTTTATGCATCATCTTATCCCGATGTAGTCGCAGTACTCGGCAAGTCAGAGAAGGTTCTTTACAATCACTATAAGGCATACGGAAAAGCTGAAGGCAGACTTCCCTATGCCGGAGCTGCTCCCGAAGCAAGCGCTTTTGATGCCGCATACTATGCCGCAAGATATCCCGATGTAGTTAAGGCAATGGGATCCGATCCCGCAATGCTCAAGCTTCATTACGATCTTGCAGGTAAGGCAGAGGGAAGATTTGCAAACCAGCTTGAGGAGACCCAGAAGACTACCGCAGCTGCTACCACCATTACTCCCGCACAGGCTGCAACCGCAGCAGCGGCACCGGCAGCAGGCGTTACACTTGCTTCTCTTCCTTCATCCTATATGGCTATAAGCACCGATCTTACTCTTGCAGGTGCAGGAAACGGATACCACGGAAAGGTTGTTCTTAAGACAGCAACAAGTGCGATCAGCTTCGGTATCCAGTATGACCTCTACGGCGCAAAGCCTTATAACGGCAAGGCAATCTACATCTGTGAGAACGTCGGAAGCAACGCTATCGGAGGACAGGTTTATACAAGACACGGACTTGCTCCTCTCGGACAGACCGTTAATATCATGGAAGCATATGATACCGCTACCGGAATGTGCTATCTCTACGTTAACGGACAGCTTGTAGGACAGGTTGCAAACACCTTCCTTAAAGGACAGAATGTTACCGCATGTGTTGAGGTTGCAGGAAGAGATGACGGATCATCCGTTATGGCATCCTTCGCAAATATCCGCTTTAAGAAGGCCGGAACTTCCGGAACTAACGGAGACTCTGTAATGTTCACAAGAGTTACATCCTCCAACCCCGGAATGAGCCTTGTAGCTCCCGGAGCAAATGCATACCAGTACAGGACCAATTACAATGCAACCGCTCAGGGAACCATCGTAGGTCTTAACGGACTTGACTGGGATAACGCATACTATGCAGTATCCGCTACCGCTGAGTTCGCTATGTACATGTGATCTTCTTAAAAAGTTAATATGATCTTCATACCCCCGTGTACTTTGCACGGGGGTATTTTTATGCCTGTAAATGCATTGTCTGATTTATACAAAAACAGGAAACTATTTTTGTAAAAACGTTTTCTTGTTCCCGGCTTGCCCTTATTTTATAATGGAAACCAGGAAACGCGTTTTCGTTTCCTGCACATATATGTGAATATAAAGTGAGGTCGGAGATGCAGAGTATTGAAGTCCTGAAGCAGCAGATACTTGAGGGAGTCGTAAACGTCTATCGTGACAAGGGAATAAAGTTTACTATGGATGATCTGGCCAAGCATCTTGGGATGAGTAAGAAGACCATCTATCTTGTCTACAGGGATAAGAAAACTCTTTTTATGGATATGGTGGATCATGTTTTTGATTCCATAAAAGAGAGCGAGATGAAGGTGGTTGAAGATCCGGAGCTTACCACAATAGAGAAGATCAGAAGGATCCTCGGGGTTTTGCCGGACAGTTATAAAAATATAGACTTAAAGCAGCTCTATATTCTCCGTGAAAAGCATCCCGACATATATGAAAGGGTTGAAGAAAGACTTGAGACCGGATGGGAGCAGACCATCGCTTTAATGGAAAAGGGAATTGAGGAAGGCGTGGTAAGGCCGGTTAATATCAGACTTATCAAGATGATGTATGAGGCATCCATCGAGCAGTTTTTCTCAAGAGACATACTTGTAAAAAACGATATAGCTTATGTTGATGCGCTGAACAATATAGTGGATATCATAGTTGACGGGATAGCCGTCAGAAATGCATGACAGGGAGGAAAGTATGAGAGAAAGATTTTTCCTTAGTGATGACTGGAAATTTACTTCCGAATATGAAGACAGGATGCTTTTCCCCGAGTATGAGGATGTCCTGCTTGAAACCGTAAGGCTTCCGCATACTGTAAAGGAAACTCCGTTCAACTGCTTTGATGAATCGATATATCAGAAGCTGTCACTTTACAGAAAGCATATAAATGTTCCTTCAGAGTGGGAAGGAAGATGCGTAAAGCTTACGTTTGAAGGCGCGGCTCATTATGCGGATGTATATGTAAACGGTGACAGGGCAGGGAGACATTACTGCGGGTACACTTCGTTTACCATAGATATCTCGGGACTGTTAAAATACGGGACCGATAATCTCATATCCGTAAAACTCGACAGCAGGGAGAATCTTGATATACCTCCTTTCGGACATGTGATCGACTACATGACATACGGCGGACTCTACAGGGATGTATATATCGATGTATATGACGGACCTCATATTGAACAGCTTTTTGTATATACCGAAAAATCCGAAGAGGGCTTTGTATTAAAGACAAGTGCCTTCGTGGATTCTGAACACGGTACTCTTATTGCGGAGCAGTACATAAAACCTCACGGTGAAGAAGGCATGGGGACAAAACTTGGAAGTCTTGTCCTTACTGCCGATCTGAATGCCATATCTTTTGCCGAAAGTCCCGAAGAAGTAAAACCCTGGTATCCGGAAGCGCCGAATCTTTATGACGTTACTGTCAGGATACTGGATAAGGACAGCGGAAAAGTATATGACGAAGAAGTTGTCGTAACAGGCTTCAGAACAGCACACTGGAGCGCGGACGGTTTTTATCTCAACGGTGAAAAATATCTTATAAGGGGACTTAACCGTCATCAGAGCTTTCCTTACGTGGGATATGCCATGCCGGATTCTCTTCAGAAGGAAGACGCAAGGATACTCAAGGAAGAGCTGGGAGTCAATGCCGTCAGAACATCCCATTATCCCCAGTCCCATGCGTTTATATCCCAGTGTGACAAGTTAGGGCTTTTGGTATTTACGGAGATTCCCGGATGGCAGTATATAGGAGATGAGATATGGAAGGATCAGGCTCTTGAAAATGTCAGGGAGATGGTCCTTGAATACAGAAACCACCCTTCGATAATCCTCTGGGGAGTAAGGATAAACGAGTCCGGGGACGATCATGACCTCTACGTTCAGACAAATGCCTGTGCCAGAAGCCTGGATCCTTCAAGGGCAACAGGCGGTGTAAGATGCATCAAAAAAAGCGAGTTTTTAGAGGATGTATATACATATAATGATTTTTCACACACAGGTGACGGAACTGACGGATGCGCTTCCAAAAAGAGCGTGACACCGGATCCTTTAAGGCCCTATCTGATTTCCGAGTACGGAGGACATATTTATCCAACAAAGAGTTTTGACGATGAAGAACACAGGGCAGAACATGCTCTCAGACATGCAAAGGTTATAAATGATGTAGCCGCATCCGGAGATATAGCCGGAAGCTTCGGCTGGTGCATGTTCGATTACAACACCCATAAGGATTTCGGAAGCGGTGACCGTATCTGCTATCACGGTGTTACGGATATGTTCAGGAATTTCAAACAGGCGGCGTATGTATATGCGGCCCAGGGGATTCAGACACCCATGCTTGAACTTTCATCATCCATGGATATAGGAGAACATCCCGAGAGCAGGATAGGAGAAGTCTGGATCTATACCAATGCCGACAGCGTGAAGATGTATAAAAATGATACGCTTATCAAGGAATATTTTCCTTCGGATTCGCCCTATACATATCTGCCCCACGGCCCAATCCTGGTTGATGACTATATCGGTGATGCGGTCAGGAAGGGAGAAGATTTTTCTTCGGCCCAGGCTGAGGATGTGAAATTTCTCTTAAACCAGTATTCAATGTACGGCATGGATAATCTCAGCGCCAGGGCAAAAGCCATTGCGGCAAAATGCATGACCGTATACAGGATGACCATGGAGGAAGCATACGCGCTCTATGCAAAATATATCGGCAACTGGGGTAACGAATCCCTTGTTTACAGATTTGATGCCATCAAGGACGGAGAGGTTGTTAAGAGCGTTGTGAAGGAATCCGTAAAGGAGATCAGGATCACGGCTCACGCGTACGTTGAAGTACTTGAAGAAAGAAATACCTATGATGCGGTGGCAGTAAGGATAAGGGCTGTCGACCAGAATTCAAATCCCGTGCCTTACTTTAATGAACCTGTACTGCTCCGTACGGAGGGTCCCGTAAAACTCATAGGACCTTCTGCAATATCCCTTAAGGGAGGAATGGGCGGAACCTATCTTAAGACCATCGGCGAGTCCGGAAGGGCAAGCCTCCAGATAGTCAGTATGCAGGCAGGAGAAGCAAGAATAGAATTTGATGTCCGCATGAACAGAACTCCGCAGATGTGAAGCGGCGAATAATCAGGCAAACAATAAACCGATTAAAAAACAAGGAGAAAACATGGAAAACAAAAAGCTGACAGTGGGGGAGAAAGCGGCTTACGGTATCGGTGCAGTGGGGAAAGACATGGTCTACATGCTCTCTGCAAGTTATGTTCTTTACTATTTTCAGGATCTTTTGGGTGTCAATTCCGTTGCCATGGGAATAATCCTTCTTGCGGCAAGGGTCTTTGATGCATTTAATGATCCCATAATGGGAATAGTTGTGGCAAAAACCCACACAAGATGGGGAAGATTCCGTCCCTGGCTTTTTATAGGAACCATAACAAATGCCGTGGTGCTCTTTGTTATGTTTGCATGTCCTCCGGATATGACGCCTTCGGGCCTTGTGGCTTATGCGGCTGTCACCTATATCCTCTGGGGCATTACCTATACCATGATGGATATTCCTTACTGGTCAATGATCCCTGCCTTTACAAAAGGAGGATCTGAAAGAGAGGGCCTTACTACTCTTGCAAGGAGCTGTGCGGGTGTGGGAAGTGCTCTTGTTACCATATTTACTGTAAAGATCATACAGACCATAGGAAACCTTCCGGCTTTTGAAAACCTGTCCGGTGCGGCAAGGGAGATAGTGGGCTTTAAGTGGTTTGCTCTTATCATTGCCGTTCTTTTCGTTGTGTTCATAACCGTCACATGCCTTGCCATAAAGGAGCAGAGTCTTGTTGATATGAAATCCGCATCTGTGGGAGATATGTTCAGGGCTCTTATCAGTAATGATCAGGCTATGACGGTTGTTATTGCCATTGTGCTAATTAACTGCTCCATTTACATCACATCAAATCTTGTGATCTATTTCTTTAAGTACGATTTCGGCGGAACCGGATGGGGTGACAGCTATACTCTGTTCAACATGTTCGGAGGCGCTATCCAGATCCTTTCAATGATGCTGTTCTATCCGGTCCTTAGATTGTTCCTGAGCGATGTGAAGATATTCTATGTTTGCCTTGCCAGCGCCATCACCGGATATGCAACCCTCTTTATCATTGCCTTTGTGAACATGAGCTCTGTATACATTCTTTTCATTCCGGCATTTTTTATCTTTGCGGCAAACGGTGTACTCCAGGTCATCACCACGGTATTTTTGGCAAATACAGTTGACTACGGAGAATTAAAAAACTCAAGACGTGATGAGAGTGTCATTTTCTCCATGCAGACATTTGTTGTAAAGCTTGCAAGCGGAGTGGCGGCATTTGTGGCATCCATATGCCTCCAGTTAAACAGTCTCCAGCGTGGAAATGCGGATACAACCGAGAAGATCGACTATTCACTTAATGTTGCGGAAAGCTCAAAACTCGGTCTGAGAATGACCATGACAATTCTTCCCGTCATCGGACTTGCAATTGCCATAGTAGTATTCAGGAAAAAATATATCCTGACAGACGAAAAGCTGTCCGAGATTTCCGCTCAGCTGGATGAAAAAAAGAGAAGATAAGATCGGAGATGGAATATGACAGACAGATCAAAAATTATATTCGGTAATGAGATCAGTTCAAAAGATTATAAAAAAGCCGTTAAGAGCAAAAACAAATACGCAAGGAAATTCGGTGACGATTCAAATGCGGATTATCCCGTAAAGATTGAAAAAAATAAATATATCGGCGACAGTCTCGGCGTCAATAATGTGCTTGTGGGAGATCTTGATAAGAATGCGCATTATGTTAGGGAAGATAACCTTCCGGGTCTTGAGTGGAACTCTGAAAAAGGTGTTATCGTCGGAAATATCAGAATGGGATTCGGACATTACCGCATTTCAATGGCCATCGCATCAGCTGCGCATAACATGGGCTATGTACCTTATTGGATGGATCTTAATTCATATGGTGAAACGACATGTACCAAGGTCATCAGCGCACAGAACGATCTGTATTCCCTGGGATCAAGGCTGTCAAAAAATCCATTGTTCAACAAACTTGTCTGGGAACCCATGAACTACGAGGGATTCAGAGCGCTTTCATACAATGCGTCAGACCAGAAAAATGCAGAGCTTATGGCTCCGGTTTTCAAAAACGTTCCTAAGGATATTCCTGTTGTGGGTACCCACGTATGGCCGGCTCAGGCGGCTCTTCATGCCGGGATGAAATATGTTGTTAATGCAATCCCGGACAACTGGCCCATGGCACTTCATTTTGCGGAAGGTGCCGTTCATACCGTGCAGTGTCTGGATGCATATATGGGTTACCGTATCTTAAACGGAATGGCTAAAGACAAAGTGTGCAGGCCCATGCCGGAAGGAAGCCTTCTTTATACGGGCCACTACATAGATCATGAGATAGTAAGCGGGATTGAAAATGACTGCAGGCAGAGAGAAGAGAGAAAGAAAAACGGAAAGCCCATGAGATTTCTTCTGACCATCGGCGGTGCAGGTGCACAAAAAGAGATCTTTGCTGCAATGATAAAGTATCTTATCCCTCAGATAAGATCCGGCAAAGCGGCGCTTTTTGTAAATGTCGGTGATTATAAAAATGTCTGGGATGAGCTTCTTGAAGAGATACCGGAAATGAAGACCATGTCCACGGAGCATATGAACGACTGGAAGGATACGGAAGAGTTTGCCGTCTCTGCACTCAGCCCCGAAAATGAGATAACAGGCATTCACGGATTCTGGCATAAAAATATCTTTGAAGCAGTGTACTGCACAAACCTTCTTATGAGAGCCTGTGATGTTCTTGTTACAAAGCCGTCTGAACTTGCATTTTATCCGGTGCCCAAGCTTTTTATCAGACGCGTCGGAAAACATGAGATGTGGGGAGCGATACACTCCGCAGAGATTGGAGACGGAACACTTGAATGCAGGGATATCCCCCATACCCTTCAGATGATAGATATGTTCCTTGAGACGGACCTTCTCAGTGAAATGTGTGAGAACATTCTGGAGAACCGGAAGACAGGAATTTACGATGGGGCATATAAAGTAGTTAATGCGGCCATGAACCTCAGAAATAATTAACATTTTTCACGCCGGGAGCTAATATAATTAATCTGCCTGCCGGTGCTTCACGGGCTGCACAGAGTAAATATAAGAAAAAATGATCCAAACGGTGTGATCAGTATGATCATGGAGGCGTGATATGATCAGGCATATATATGAAAATGCATGGGTGCTTGATACCCCGAAAACAACATATGCTTTCAGAGTACTTCCCACAGGGCAGCTCGAGCATCTGTATTACGGGAGACGTATCGGGATAACTGAAGGTAAGGGCGCACTCGATGCACTCATTGAAAAACATGCCTTTGCTCCGGGTAATACGTGCATATATGACTCAGACCATCCCGAATATTCCCTTGAGGATATGAGACTCGAGATGAGCTCTTACGGCAAAGGCGATCTCAGAGATCCTTTTATCGATATGGGATTTCCGGACGGCTCGTCCACCTGTGATTTTGTATTTGAAAAATATGTCATTGATGACAAAGAGCCTTTTTCAGATACTCTTCCAGTTTCATATTCCGAAAGCGGAAAGTGCGAACATCTTTGCGTAACACTTGTAGAAAAAACAAACCACATCATTCTTGAACTTCATTATTATGTATACGAGGATTGCGACTGCATATGCAAAATGCCAAGGCTTGTTAACACTTCTGACACATCCGTCATTTTGAAAAAACTGATGAGCAATCAGATTGACTTCGATATGCCCGGATATGTCATGACAACCTTTGGAGGAGCGTGGGCAAGGGAAATGCAGAAGTCGTCAGCTTTTCTGTCCCGCGGAAAATATGTTGTATCATCAAGAAGCGGTGAATCCTCCCACAGGGCCAATCCTTTTGTAATGCTTCATCCCTCGTTTGCAACAGAGGATGCCGGGGATGTGTACGGCTTTAATCTTATTTACAGCGGTAATCATATCGAATCCGCAGAAGTAAGCCCCTTCGGGAAAACGAGATTTTTAAGCGGAATAAATCCTGATGGTTTTGAATTTGTCATAGATCCCGGGGAATCCTTTGACGCACCCGAGTCGGTAATGACTTTTTCCCATGAAGGTTTTAATGGTATGAGTCTGCACATGCATTCCTTTATCAAGGAACACATTGTAAGGGGAACATGGAAAAAGAAGGAGCGTCCGGTTCTGCTTAACAGCTGGGAGGCATCCTATTTTGACATAAACGAGCATAAGCTTTTAAAACTTGCAAAAGCAGGGCGCGACGCAGGCATTGAACTTTTTGTCATGGATGACGGGTGGTTCGGCGAAAGAAATGACGATTCATCAAGTCTTGGTGACTGGGATGTAAATACAAAAAAAATTCCGGGAGGACTTAGGAGTCTTGCGGATAAAGTGAAAGCTCTCGGAATGGAATTTGGCATCTGGGTCGAGCCTGAGATGGTATCAGTCAATTCAAATCTGTATAAAGAGCACCCTGAGTGGGTACTGGACATCCCCGGACGTGATCACAGCGAGGGAAGGAATCAGAGGATCCTTGATCTGACAAACCCTGATGTGTGCGAATATATAGTTGAAAAGATGAGCGAAGTTTTTTCATCCGCGGACATATCATATGTCAAATGGGATATGAACAGGAGTTTTTCCGATGTGTATTCAAAATACCTTCCTTCAGACAGGCAGGGTGAAGTTTTTCACCGTTATATCTGCGGACTCTACGGGATAATGAAAAAACTCACCGAAAAATTTCCTCATATTCTTTTTGAGGGATGCGCATCAGGAGGTAACAGGTTCGATGCCGGCATTCTCTGTTATTTTCCCCAGATCTGGGCAAGCGATGATACGGACCCTTATTGCCGTTCCGTGATACAGACAGGATACAGTTACGGTTATCCCCAGTCTGTATATTCGGCTCATGTCTCCGCAAGTCCGAATCATCAGACGCTCAGGGAAACCTCTTTGGAGACAAGGTTTAATGCTGCGGCCTTCGGTGTGTTTGGATATGAACTGAATCTCTGCGATGCAAAAAAAGAAGATC
>CAMPAP010000153.1 GCA_946631935.1 uncultured Lachnospiraceae bacterium
ATAAATCCGTTGTCATGTTTAAGATAGGTAAAAAGCCTTTTTCAGAAGGCATCAACATCCTCGGAGCTCATATAGACAGTCCCAGAATGGATGTTAAGTCTAATCCTCTCTATGAGAAAGACGATTTTGCGCTTCTTGACACTCATTACTATGGTGGGATCAAGAAGTACCAGTATGTGGCACTTCCTCTTGCCATTCACGGTGTTGTGGTCAAGACTGACGGTACCACTGTTGAGATAAATATTGGAGAGGATGAGGATGATCCTGTTTTCTTCGTTTCTGATCTTCTCATTCATCTTGCCCAGGACCAGCTTGAAAAGAAGGGTGCCAAGGTTGTTGAGGGTGAAGATCTTGATATAATCGTCGGAAATAAGCCCATTATCCTCGGCAAAGATGTAAGGAACAAAAGCGGAAAGGAAGAAAAGAAAAAGGAGCCTGTTAAAGAGGCGATCCTTAAGATATTAAAAGAACAGTATGATTTTGAAGAGAAGGATTTCTATTCTGCAGAGCTTGAGGTTGTACCTGCAGGACGTGCAAGGGAAGCAGGATTAGACAGAAGCATGATCCTTTCATACGGTCAGGATGACAGAGTCTGCGCATTTACTTCCCTTAAGGCTCAGCTTGATCTTCCCGACTGTGACAGGACTGTATGCACCATCCTTGTTGATAAAGAAGAGATTGGTTCTGTCGGAGCAACCGGCATGAAGTCTAAGTTTTTTGAAAATGCCGTTGCAGAGGTCATGAATCTCTGCGGACAGTATACTTCCGAGATCGATCTTAAGAGAGCACTTGCAAGAAGCTGCATGCTTTCAAGCGATGTATCTGCAGGTGTCGATCCCAATTATGAGTCAGTATTTGAAAAGAAGAATGCCGCATACTTAGGTGGCGGTATCGTGTTCAATAAATTCACAGGATCCCGCGGAAAGAGCGGTTCCAATGATGCAAATGCCGAGTATATCGCAGCCATCAGAAATGTATTTGAAAAAGATGATATCTCTTATCAGTTTGCGGAACTTGGAAAAGTTGATCAGGGCGGCGGCGGAACCATCGCATATATCCTTGCACTGTACGGAATGAATGTCATCGATTCCGGTGTTGCCGTACTTAATATGCATTCTCCCTGGGAAGCAACTTCCAAGGCCGATGTATATGAAGCATACAGAGGATATATTTCTTTTGCAAAAGGCGTGGACCTGTAATGGCTGAATTAAAAAGATCTGATTATTATTATGATCTTCCTCATGAACTGATAGCACAGGATCCGCTTACTGACAGGTCCTCCTCAAGGCTCATGGTAATGGACCGTCTGACGGGAGAAATAAGCCACAGGCATTTTTCCGATATTATTGATTATTTAAATGAAGGTGACTGCCTGGTACTGAATAATACAAGGGTCATTCCTGCAAGACTTCTTGGTGTAAGGGAGAAGACCGGCGGCCACGTTGAAGTGCTTCTTTTAAAGAGGCTTACAGATACTGACTGGGAGACGCTTGTAAAACCGGGAAAAAGCTGCAGACCCGGACAGAAGCTGGATTTTGGTAATGGCACCTTAAAAGCTGAGGTCATTGACATTATCGAAGGCGGCAACAGGATAGTAAGGTTTCACTTTGACGGTATCTTTGAAGAGATACTGGACAGGCTTGGAGAAATGCCCCTTCCGCCTTATATCACGCATAAGCTTACGGATCCTTCAAGATATAATACCGTTTATGCCAAATTTGACGGATCAGCCGCAGCACCCACCGCAGGACTTCATTTTACACAGGATCTTTTAAAAAAGATCGAAGAAAAAGGTGTTAAGCTTGCATATGTTACTCTTCATGTAGGTCTTGGAACCTTCAGACCGGTGAAGGAAGATGTGATCACCGATCATATCATGCATACAGAAAGCTATGAAGTAAGCCCTGAAGCTGCAGATATCATAAACAGTACAAAAAAAGCAGGCGGCAGGGTCATATGCGTCGGAACCACAAGCTGCAGGACTGTTGAAAGCTGCGCGGTGAAAGTTGCTTCTGATAAAGGCTCTTTTGATAAAAGTGCTGATAAGTCCTTATCCGTAAAAACAGAAGATGGTGAGGATCAAGATCTTTACGAAGTAAGACCCGGCTCCGGTGAAACAAGTATTTTTATATATCCCGGATATGTATTCAAGATCATGGACTGCCTTATAACCAATTTTCATCTTCCCGAATCCACGCTTATAATGCTGGTTTCAGCCTTTGCGGGAAGAGAGAAAGTCCTTAATGCTTATAATGAGGCTGTAAAGGAAAGATACAGATTTTTCAGTTTTGGCGATGCATGTTTTTTCATCTAAGGAGGTAACCTATGGAAGAAAAAAGACGTACCGAGAGATCAGAGCTTAAATCAAGGCTTATGATCAAGCGCCTTGACAGTGAGGAAGGCGGAGAGGAAGTTGATATCCAGATCACCGATGTTTCTATAGGCGGTGTCGGATTCACCTGCAATAAGACTCTGGAGATCGGAGCTATTTACGAAAGCTTCCTTGAGATATGGACCAAGGAAGTCCTTCATACTTTCCTTGAGATAGTAAGAATTGAGAAGAAGGGTGACACATATTTTTACGGTTCTCTTTTCGTGGGTCTTCCTGAGATGGATGCACAGAGGATCGGTATATACCAGACAGTCACTAAGATGAATAAGTGAAAAGATATATAGCGGCTTTTAAGGAAGCAAAGCTTTATGAAAAAATAATCTGCAATGTTTGTCCTGTATGCGGCCTGATCTTTTATTTTCTTGTGGTATGCAGATTTTCCGCACAGGATTCGGATCACTCCGGGTCTCTGAGTATGACTATCGCAAAAAGCATTGCAGATTTCTTTTTGTCATTTAAAAAAGAACATACAGTAAGCGATGTATTATCACTTGCCAATTATTTTGAACATCCTTTAAGAAAGCTTGCGCACTTTGCAGAATATGCTCTTTTGGGCGGCTTTTTCAGCGGAACCTTTCTTCCTCTTGCTGGTAGTATGAGAATGACAGACGGAAATCAGGAAGGAAAGCGGGAAGGAAAGCAGAAGCGGAGTCTGGGCCTGAAGCATTTTTACGTTCTTAATGTTTTGTTTGTCATGATGCTTGCCGCCTGTGATGAATTTCACCAGTATTTTGTCCCCGGAAGGTATGCTTCTTTCTGGGATGTGATCCTTGATACGGCGGGCTGCATTATTTTTACTTTTATTCTTTATCTGATTTTTGACCGGAAGAAAAATGAAAACATACGGATTCATAGGACTCGGATTAATAGGAGGGTCTCTGGCAAGAGCTCTTAAAGCCTCCGATCCCGAGTGTAAAGTAATTGCATATAACAGGAGCAGTGCATCCATTGATGAAGCTGTTTCCGACGGTGTTGTTGATGTGCCTTTGTATGAGATAGGAGAAGGCTTTAAGGAGTGCAACGTTGTTTTTTTGTGCCTTCCTGTGATAAAAAATGCGGAACTTCTTGAAGATATCTCCAAATACATTGGACCCGAGACCATACTGACCGATGTGGGAAGCGTCAAGGCCGGTATCATGGATTGCGCATTTAATGCCGGGCTTAAGGACAATTTTGTCGGCGGACACCCCATGGCCGGTTCTGAGAGGACCGGTTATATCGCATCATCCAAGGATCTTTATCAGAATGCATATTATATCATCACTCCTTTTGAAGAGGGTGATAAAAAAGCGGAAACGCTTAGGGATATTGCAACTTCTGTGGGTGCGATCCCCATTATAATGGATGCTGAAAAGCATGACAGGATAGTTGCCGGGATAAGCCATATTCCTCACCTTGTTGCAGCTGCACTCGTTGAGCTTGTCAAGAATAACGATTATGAAGA
>CAMPAP010000154.1 GCA_946631935.1 uncultured Lachnospiraceae bacterium
CGCTTTTATGAAATACGGAATTAAGCCCGATGTCCTTACAAGCGCCAAGGCCTTAGGGTGCGGCGTTCCCATCGGTGCGTTTTCAATGACCGAAAAGGTTGGAAGCTCTTCACTTGTTGCAGGAGACCACGGAACCACATACGGCGGAAACCCTCTTGTCTGCGCGGCTGCAGTCAAGGTCATCGAGATAATGGAAAGAGACGATATCTGTAAGAAAGCCGCAAAAGCAGGGGAGTATCTTACGAAAAAACTTGATGAGTTTGTTGCGGAGTTTTCCTGCATCAAAGAACGCAGGGGAATGGGTCTCATGCAGGGACTTGTTTTTGACAAACCCGTTAAGGATATCATTAATACGGCTCTTGATAACGGACTGATCCTCATAAATGCAGGGGCTGAGATAGTAAGATTCGTTCCTCCCCTCATCATCACTGAAACAGACATCGATAAGATGACGGATATTTTAAGAAAGGCTATAGCTTCAAATGAGTAAAGCCGGAAAGATCATCAGTATAGCGGCACTTGCACTACTTGCGGGAGCCATTTTATACGGATCCACAAAAGAGATAAAAAGAGACGTTCAGGATGAAAATACCGATGCCTGGCTCCACAGATCCGGTTCCATCACGGTATGGTACACGGACGAAAGACTGACGGGATTTATCAGCAAGGCTGCGGTTGAATTCGGCGAAAACGAGGATGTCACCGTTGTTCCGGTGCTCATGCCCTCGGAAAAATTCCTGGAAGAGTGCTATGATGCTTCCCTTGAAGGCAGCGCATATCCCGATGTCATAATCCTTGGATGTGAAAACCTTGAAAAAGCCTATCTTTCCGGACTTGCATCGGAGCTTGAAGATCCGGACATGCAGTGCGGACCTCTTAATTTTTCGGATGCTGCCATAAATGCCGTTACATATCAGGGAAAAAAGCTCGGATACCCTCTGTCATTTGATACATCCGTCATGGTCTACAACAGGACATACCTTGAGCAGTGGGCATCCCAGGTGGCAATGGCCGATCTTACCGGAAACGCTGCGGACGTTGGCGGCGGAGAATCTGAGTCTGAGTCAGATGCAGGAGATACGGGACTTACCGCAGATGATGTCGATCCCGTAAAACTCGATGAGCTTACAAAAGAATACATCCAGAAAATGGTTCCCTATACCTTAGAGGACCTTATGACCATTGCAAACAGCTACAGCGTTCCCGAGAATGTTGAAGGTATCATGAAATGGGACGTTTCCAGGATAATGTATAACTACTGGATCGTAGGCGGAGCCATGAGCATAGGCGGTCCCAGCGGAGATGACATTAATGACATATCCGTAAATAACGATACCGCAGTGGAGTGCCTGACAAAATACCAGGGTCTTCACGACTACTTTTCAATAGAGAGCAGCGAGGTCACATACGACTCCGTAATACAGGATTTCATTGATGGAAAGACCGTTTTTACCATAGGCGGATATGACCTTGTAAAAAAACTTGCGGATGCTACCGCTGACGGAAGCCTTGTCTATGATTACGGTTTTTCCGAAATGCCCAATATCACTTCCGATATCCCCAGCAGCTCCCTTTCTCTTACAACTGTCGTTATGGTTAACGGCTATACGGACCAGAAAGAAAATGCCGAGAAGCTTTCGCTTTATCTTACCAAGGATGCTTCCTCATATTTTACCGATTATACCGGACTTGCAAGCGCTTCAAGGTCCTTCGGATGGGAGGGAGGCGCTAACCAGATCTACGCTCTTGAATACTCAGGAAGCGTGTCGCTTCCCAAGATGATGGAGACCGAAAATTTCTGGATGCAGACAGAAGCTTGCTTTTCACGTATCTGGGAAGGCGGGGACGTTAAGGAAGAACTGGATAACCTGGACACTGTACTAAAATCCGGCATCAGATAAAATGCGGAGAAACGGCAGGCCGTGATCCTGCCTTGCATATACCTTCGACCTCCTGAAAAAGGAGGTTATATGAAAAAAACAAAAACTTTGTGTGCTCTAAAGGTTCTGCTTCTGGCATTTCTTGCAGCGCCTGTTACACAGCTTTCATCCTGCGTGCGGGACAGGGCAGTTACACTGTCAGACCTTGAAACCATGGATGATGCAGATGCCACGCAGTATGCAGACCCGACCGCCGAAACGGACGCCGTGACAGGCACTGAAACCGCTCCTGCGACCGCCTCTGCGACCGGCGCCGCGACAGGCGACATGGCAGACGGTACAACGGACGCTGCGACAGCAGTTCCTTCGGCCGGAGATAGCGGTGCGCTGACAGCCCCGTCCTCTGCACCGGCATCCGCACCCCCTACCGTATATGTCTGCGGAAAAGTGGTATCTCCCGGAGTATATGAATTAAAACAGGGTGCGAGAGTATCTGATGCCCTCAGCGCTGCGGGAGGATTTACCGAAGAAGCGGACAAAAGCAGGATCAATCTTGCGGGATTTGTTTATGACGGCGAGATGATATATTTTCCCGCAGGGGATGAAGAAATCCCTCCTCAGGCATTTAACCCTGAAGGCCCCCAGGCAGCGGGAACCCAGGCAACCGGCCCCCAGGCAGCGGGAAACCATGCATCATCACCCGGAGCCCAGACATCACCAACCGCCACTCAGACTCCCGGCGACCTTGTAAATATAAATACAGCAGGGACTGCGGAGCTTACATCCCTTCCCGGGATAGGCAACACCAGGGCGGAGGCCATCATAAAGTACCGTGATCAAAACGGACCCTTTAAGAGTCCGTCCGACATAAAAAGCGTGCCCGGCATAGGGGAGTCCCTTTACTCCGGGATCGAAGAGCTTATCTGTGCAAATTAAGAGGATATAAAATGGCTGCTAAGGTTCTTATAGTTGACGACGAAAAACTCATCGTCAAAGGAATAAAATTTTCACTTGAGCAGGACGGCTACGAGGTTGACTGCGCCTATGACGGCGAGGAAGCCCTTGAAATGGTGGAAAAGGGTGAATATGACATCATCCTTTTAGACCTTATGCTTCCCAAGATCGGAGGCTATGATGTATGCCAGAGGATCAGGGAATTTTCAAGGACGCCCATCATAATGCTCACTGCCAAGGGCGAGGACATGGACAAGATCCTCGGACTTGAGTACGGTGCCGACGACTATATGACAAAGCCCTTCAACATCCTTGAGTTAAAGGCAAGGATCAAGGCCGTCATGAGAAGAAGCCATACGGAAAGCAAAGCGCCACAGACCGGCGAAAGACTTTCGGCAGGAGGTCTCTCCCTTGACCTTAAGGGCCACAGGACCTTTAAAATGGGTAAAGAGATATCCCTTACCGCAAAAGAATTTGAGATGCTTAAGCTCCTTATGGAAAATCCCGATAAGGTCTACACAAGAAACGACCTTCTTACCAGCGTGTGGGGCGAGGATTTCCCCGGAGACGAGAGAACCGTTGACGTGCATGTAAGACGCCTCCGCGAAAAAATAGAAAGCGACGCCGGCAATCCCGAGTATGTACATACCAAATGGGGCATCGGTTACTATTTTCACGTTCAGGCTTAAGGTTTATACATGAGTGATTTCTTATCAGGTTTAAAGTCCGTTATAATGCTCAGATCACTCAGATCGCGCATTTTTCTGATCATACTCATAGTCGGGATCATTCCCTGCTTTCTTGTCAGGATAACCATAGTGTCCGACTATGAATCAAGAGCTGTGGAAAACAGGGTTTCTGCGGTCCAGAATCAGCTTACCATAACGGCAAATCACCTTGTTGCGAACAAATACATATCGGCTCTTACGGGCCGTGCGGATGATTATACCGAATCTTTGGACGTCATGGACGCGGAGATCGAAATGCTTTCCAATATCTACGAAGGAAGGATCATGATCATCGGTGGCAATTTTGAAGTACTTAAAGACACCTACGGCATATCCACCGGAAAAACCATGATATCAGAGGAGGTTATAGAGTGCTTCAGGGGCAATTCCACCTCCTATTACGACAAAGAGCACGGATATATAGAGCTTACAACTCCGGTTGCGGACACAACCTCTGCGGGAGGCGCAGGGGTCATAAGGGGAGTCATGCTCACGTCCATATCCGATGACAGCATCGTAAATATGGCGGATGTCCTTGGTAACAACGCTCTTATCCTTGAGATAAGCATCATCGTCATAGTCATAGCCCTTGCGGTCATTTTGTCAAAATTTCTGGTAAAACCCATCGACAAACTCACAAAAAGGATCTCCGACGTCAAGGCAGGCTACAACACAAATATAGAGCCCGTAAATGACATTTCCGAAGCTTCCCATATATCCGAAGCATTTAATAATCTTTTGGACAGGATAAACACCCTTGATGAAAGCAGGAGTGAATTCGTTGCAAACGTCTCCCACGAACTCAAGACTCCCATGGCATCCATGAAGGTCCTTTCGGATTCGCTTCTTGCAAGCGGCACAGCAACAGTTGAGGAATACAGGGAGTTCATGCAGGATATCGCATCCGAGGTCGACAGGGAAAACAGGATCATAACAGACCTTCTGGCCCTTGTTAAAATGGATGACAGATCCGGACAAAACCTTAACATCGCCCAGACCAATATCAACGAGATGACGGAGCTTGTCCTCAAAAGACTCAGGGTCATCGCAAGAAAACAGAACGTTGACGTTACCTTCGAGACCGAAAGACAGGTCATTGCAGAGGTTGACGAGGTCAAGATGACTCTTCTTGTTTCAAACCTTGTGGAAAATGCCGTCAAATACAACCGCGAAAACGGATGGGTAAAAGTATCCCTTGATGCGGACCACCAGTCCTTTACCCTCACCGTTGAGGACTCCGGCCTTGGTATCCCCGAAGAGTCCACTCCCCATATCTACGAGAGGTTCTACAGAGTCGACAAATCCCACTCAAGAGAGATAGGAGGAACCGGCCTCGGACTTGCCATAGTAAGAAACGTTGTCCTTATGCACCACGGATCCATAGAAGTTACCAGCAGGGAGGGAGAGGGAAGTAAGTTCGTCGTTACGATCCCCCTGATATATATAGCAGATGCAAAATAGATCAATAAAAAGAAAAATAAGTATAATATGCGCTGTGTTGATGCTCCTTGCCCTTCCGTCATGCACTTCTGAGGAAAATAAAAATCCTGAAGGCATGGTGAGCGTATACCGTATTAATAACGCTGAGACAAAAACGGAAAGCTACCTTGTACCGGATTCGGGAAACACCACTGAGGAGAGCATTGACATTCTCATAAATGCCCTCTCGGAAAAATCCCCGGATGCACAGTATAAGGCTCCGCTTTCCATGGGCTTTGACTGCCAGGGATACAGCTTTGAAAACGGCATCATAACTCTTGACATGAGCAGCGAATACAAGTCCTTAAACTTCACCACCGAAGTCCTTGTAAGGGCTGCCATCGTAAGGACTCTTTGCGGATGTAAGGACATAAAAGGAGTTGTTTTTACCGTGGAAGGCGATCCGCTTATTGACCACAGCGGATTTGAAGTAGGGACAATGACCGCCGACACATTCATAAGCAACGACGGAAACGAGATAAATACCTACGAAGAAGTCTCCGTTACACTCTTTTTTGCCTCGGCTGACGGCTCATCCCTTATAGGCGTAAACCGCGAAAAATTCTATCCCACCTCAGTGCCCCTGGAAAGATTTGTTGTAGAAGAGATCATAAAGGGCCCCCAGATAGAAAATATCTACCCCTCCGTTAACCCTTCCGTATCCATAGTCAGCATCACCACCAAGGACGAAGTCTGTTATGTGAATTTAAGCAGTGATATACTTGTGCCGTATGGTAACGTCCCCACGCAGATCTCCGTTTACTCCATAGTAAACTCCCTTTGCCGGCTGCCTTCGGTAAAAAAAGTCCAGATACTTGTGGACGGCGTTGTTCCCGACCTTCTCGAAAGCTCCTACGAAGCTGATGAGAGCATGGTCATTCCCCTTGAATAAAAAAGGATAAAAATATGAAACCCTTTGAGGCCCAGGCAAGCCTTGAAAAATTAAAAAAAGATATAAAAAGCGGCGATTTTAAGCGCTGCTACCTTCTTTTCGGCCAGGAAAGATATCTGAGAAACCACTATGAAAAAATGCTTCTGAAGGCTTTGGGCGGTTCAAAAGACGACATGAACACCACCTTTTTTGACACATCCGGGGTAAGCGTTCCTGCCATAATCGATCAGGCAGAGACACTTCCTTTTTTTGCTGACAGGCGTATCATCGTCATCAGATACTCGGGGCTATTCGTAAAAAACGGCGACGAACTTGCAGAATACTTGGATAAAGCGCCTGAGACCACCACCTTCATATTTGTCGAAGATAACGCAGACGGCAGGGTAAAGCTTTACAGACAGATCTCAAAACACGGACTCTGCACGGAATTTGTCACACAAAACACCACATACCTTCTCCAGAACATCGGGGCATTCCTCAAAAAGTACAACACCAGGATCAGCGAAAAGGATGCAAAATACCTGATAGACGTCATCGGTGCGGATATGGGTAATCTCATGTCAGAACTGGAAAAGCTCACAGCTTTTGTTTTGGGCAGGGATGTGATCACAAGGGATGATATCGACTGCATATGCTGTAAGGATTACAGGGACAGGATCTTCGGCATGATAGATGCCATAATGGCAGGGGACGTAAAAGCGTGCATGAAGGAGGACGAGGACCTTGTGGCACTTAAGATAGAGCCCGTCAAGATCATTCCCATGCTGGAAAAACAGTTCATGTGGATGATGCAGCTTAAGGGTATGCGCCTCAAGGGCGATAACAGGGATACCATTGTCGACAAGATTGCGTTCAAAAAAAGCGTTAACCCCGAGACCGGTGAAGTTAAAAAAGGCAGGGGAGAGATCGGGGAATTCCAGATAGACATTTATTTAAGACAGGCCATGCACATGGAGATGGGACAGCTCCAGAGAGCCCTTGCGTTATGTGCCGATGCGGACCTCAGCTTTAAGAGTGGAAAAATGAATGACCGCATTGCGGCAGAGACCCTTATGGTAAAGCTCTGCACCCTGAGACATGCTTAAAAACGGAGAAGGTCATTGAATATTGTTTTGTTTGAACCTGAAATACCATATAACACCGGAAATATCGGAAGGACATGCGTTGCCACCGGTACAAAGCTCCACCTCATCAAGCCTCTGGGTTTTTCTCTTGATCAGAAGGAGATAAAAAGAGCGGGGCTTGATTACTGGCCTCAGCTTGACTACGAAGTATACGAAGATCTGGGTGATTTTCTTGAAAAGAATAACCATCCCCTGCTTTGGTATGCAACCACCAAGGCCCACGGTACATATACGGATGTTTCATACACACCCGGAGACTATATAATGTTCGGCCCCGAGAGCAGGGGGATCCCCGAGGAGATCCTTTGCAAACGCGAAGACAGGTGCATAAGGATACCCATGTTCGGAGATGCAAGATCCATCAACCTGTGTAATTCGGTTGCCATAATCCTTTTTGAGGCGCTCCGCCAGCAGGGATTTAACGGACTTAATACAAAAGGAGAGCTCCACAGACTATCCTGGAGCAAATAATGCGCTTCTGTGCCGCAATATCATAAAGCGGCCGCATTATAAAAGGGCGATCGCCCGTTTTTTCTATGAGTTTCACCGATTATCACTATTTTTCACAAAAAAGGGGGTTTTATGAGAAGACCGCTTGCGTTTTTTTGCGCGGCTGTTTTTATCGTGGTTTTCCTTCTGAACGCTTTGGGCATCCTGCTCTTTAAAAGGAGCAGGGATCTGCCAGCTGACGGGGAAATGGTCACCGTAGAAGGATGCGCGGTAAAAATAACCGGAAAATACATAATGTTCAAAGGAGATTTAAGACCGGGGACTACAGGGCCGGGGAGAGAAAACCCGGAGAATGAAAGAAATCCGGCAGAAGAATACTCCGTAGAGGGTTATCAGGGAGTCACCCTTCTTGTTACCTTTGCGGATGACAATGAGTATGTATCCCTCGGGGAAAAGATCGTGCTCAGCGGCAGAATCAGGCATTTTTCCCATGCCATGAATCCCGGACAGTTCGACGCAGAAAGCTATTATACATCAAAGGGCGCGGATGCATTTTTAATGGATGCGGTGATCGGTAACAGAGAAGGCGGAAGATATCCCGTAAGAGAAGGGCTCAGACGCCTCAGGGCAGCGCTTGAAGAAAGACTCTATGCCGTATGTCCCCAAAAAGAGGCATCGATCCTTTGTGACCTCCTTCTTGGGGATAAGGAGGGAATAGATGAAAAGACGGAAGAACTTTATAAAAATAACGGCATAGCCCATATCCTCAGTATATCCGGGCTTCACATTTCCATACTTGGCATGGGGCTTTTCAGGCTTCTGAGAAAGGGAGGGGTAAGGCAAATCCCCGCAGCCATGGTAAGTGCCTTTGTTCTTGTTCTCTACGGGCTTATGACGGGCATGAGCGTCTCTGCAACAAGGGCCATAGGGATGTTTCTTATCAGGATGCTTGCATATCCCGCAAAAAGGACCCCGGATCCCGTGACAAGCCTTATGTTTATGGCAGCGGTCGTCTCCATTGTTAATCCCGGAAATGTCACAAGCGCCGGATTCTTACTATCCTACGGTGCGGCTTTTGGAATGATAGTCTTTTTGCCTGCGTTTGAGGCTGCAGCTTCTTCGGAGCCGGAGAAACATAGACCGGCAAAAAGGCCAAGCCTAAAAGATGTGGTTTGCCGCTCTCTCAGGGCCAGCATCGCCATTACTCTCTTTACCCTGCCTGTCCAGTTTTACTTTTTCTACAAAGTAAGCCCATGGTGCATATTCCTTAACCTTCTGATCCTGCCCTGCATGTCCCTTCTCGTATTCTGCGCCATGATCAGCCTGATCCCGGGGCTTGGCATTTGTGCGTCTGTAAGCTGCATCCTTCTTGATATGTTCGAGATCCTCTGCAGGGGAGCTCAGAGCCTGCCTTTTCATGCATATTGCCCGGGAAGACCGGGGGCGGGGACCATTATCCTTTATTATGCATGCATCCTCATTATTACCCTGTACGGGAATCTGATAATAGCTGTCAGAAAAAGAGGCCTGTCGGAGTACCGTATCTACTTTGACAAAAAAGGAGTGGCTGAACTTAGTAAACTGGAGGAGTTAGTGAGAAAAATGGACAGCACAGTAAGAATTATTGACGCAGTAAAACAGGACGGTGTAAGACGAGGCATGGATATCAACAACGGAATTCCCAGTCATGACCATATATCAGGAATCGGACCGTGCATCAGACCCGCATCTCTATGCCTCATCACAGCCGTGGCCATCATGCTTGTTCTGACAGAGTTTCCTCTTCCCGCAAAAAACACATCAACTCAGCTTTACATCGGTCAGGGGAACTGTAACGTGACTGTTACGGATTCGGGAGAAGTATATATGTTCGACGGAGGATCCTCTTCCGAAAAAAACGCAGGAGAATACATAATCCTTCCGTATCTTCGCTATAGCGGCCTGTGCAGCGTGGATGCCGTGTTCATCTCACATTCGGATACGGATCACATAAGCGGAGTGCTGGAACTTTTGGAAAATGCTGAGGACTGGGGAGTCAGCGTTGATGCACTTTACATTACGCCCCAGATGAAAGAAGACGGGACGGAAAATACTGAGAATCTGTTAAGGGCATGCATGGCAGCAGGCGTAAGCGTTCATACCATCAGCGCAGGCTCGGAGTGGAACAGCGGAAAAATGCATTTTACCTGCCTGCACCCTGCTAAAGACTATATCCCGGAAGACCCTAATTCGGGTTCTATGTGCATACTGGCGGAACTTGGAGACCGATCCATTCTCTTTCCCGGAGACGTGCAGGGAAGCGGGGAGGATGCGCTGACAAAAGCACTTGAGGAGATGTCTGAAAAAAGCAGGCGTCTTGATGTCTATATCACTGCCCACCACGGATCTACCGGAACCACAAGTAATGATTTTCTTGATGCAGCCCGTCCCCGCCTTGCCATTAACAGCGCGGGACTTAATAACAGATACGGCCATCCTGCGCCTGAGACCCTTGCACGCTTCAGATCCCACGGCACTTTGTACCTTACAACCTACGAAACCGGCGCAGTGAGGATAAGTCTTAAAGGAAAGAAAATTGAATTTATAACGTTTGAACCTTACTGACGGATAACCGACGTGATCAATGGTTTTGTGACAGATAATTTGTTATAATTTAAAGGAGTATAAATGGCTAGAATAAAATATTTTGAGGAAGAATGTATCGCAGTTTATATTTATGGCGAGAGATACGGAAAACATCACGAAAAGCACCTTCTCGTTATGAAAGCCGATGAAAACTGTGAATATGGTTTTGACGGACAACCACTATCATGTTCTGCGGCTTTGAAAAATAAGAGAGATCGTGAGGTGTTGGCCAGTTGGATTCTGTTGAATCGTGAAAAATTGGAAAAAGCGTGGGATGATATCAATAATGGGATTAATCCCGGGTACATAGATTGAGGAGGTTTAATATGCACAGGGCAGTAAGTGTAAAACCTATGAAAAACTATATAATACTGGTTAAGTTTGATAATGGTGAGGAAAGGGTATATAACTGTTTTCCTTTGATCAATGACAGTTTGTTTTTTAAGATTTCGGATGTTGAATTTTTTAGAACAGTTCACGTAGATGATATGGGAGTAGTATGTTGGGATGATTCTACGGATATAAACCCTGACATTCTGTATGAAGAGTCTGAACCTGTTTCGGATTTTTCTTTTGCCATTGCGTAAAATACGGGTGTTATTCCTTGAAGAAACCCCCGAAAATTGATAAAATAAGTGGTATGTGCAGGCGATGTGATCGCTTACATAAATGACTAAAAAAATGGCTGAAAAAAGCCATAGAAAGAAGGAATCATGGCTGAAAAAGAAAAGAAGACAGCTGTTGCTGCCGAGAAAACAAAAGGTTTTATAGCAGAATTCAGAAAATTCATCATGAGAGGCAATGTCCTTGACATGGCAGTGGGTGTTATCATCGGAGGTGCATTCCAGGCCATCATCTCAAGTCTCGTTAATGATATCATCATGCCCGTCATTTCTCTTATCACCGGCGGAATAGATTTTACCAACTGGTTCGTATCACTTGACGGTACAAGCTATGCGACTCTTGCCGCAGCCCAGGAAGCAGGGGCATCAACTCTTAACTACGGCGTTTTCATCACCGCAGTCATCAACTTCCTCCTCATGGCTATTGTTGTATTCCTCATCGTTAAGGGAATGAACAAGGCAGCTGAGAAGGTTGCAAAGAAAAAAGAAGATGCACCCGCAACCACCAAGATCTGCCCTTACTGCAAGAGCGAGATAAACAAGGATGCCACCAGATGTCCTCACTGTACTTCACAGCTTGACTAAAAAGCGGGACAGATCTGCTTTTTCTATACATGTATTGATGATTTCACATTTATCTGAAAAAAAATCAAACAAGTCTTCATACACCGGAGCAGGCACAGCCTTAAGGCTTGTGCTTGCTTTGTGCTTTTTCGGAGTCCTTACCGGATGCGGTAAAGCAACATCAAATCTCGATGCCGCATATGAAAGTCTTGCAAATCTTGACTATGACGGAGCACTTGGAAGTCTTGCAAACGCCGAAAATGCAGGCGAAGACCCCAGGCAGATAGGAAGGGCTGAGGGTATCGCATACATCGGAAAAGCCGAATATTCAAGTGCTGTGGAAAGCTTCATCGAAAGCCTTCATTCAGGAACCGGCTATCCCGATGACATGGACATTGATACAAACTACTATCTTGCTGCGGCTTATGACAGCATGGGAGACTATGTATCGGCAGAAGACAGATATAATGCCATCATCGGTATCAGCGATGAAACAGGATGCTACCTTCTTAGAGCTTCCGTAAGACTTAAGCAGGGCAATTACGAAGGTGCTTTGGGGGATTTCAATGTTGTAAAGTCAAGAAATCCCAACGATTACGATACACTCATTAACATATACGAGATGCTTTCTGAGTCGGGCTATAAAGAAGCGGGGCTTGAGTTTATCTCAAGTGCCATTAATGACGACAGCGGAAAAATGACAGATTCCGAAAGAGGCCGTATGTACTACTACATGGGAGAATACACCCAGGCCGCCGCACTTCTTGAAAGTGCAAGAAATGCGGACCAGACCGTTGTCAGCTCTCTTTTCCTCGGAAGGACATATGAGGCCATGGGAGAGTATAACTACGCGGCAAACGTCTACGAAAGCTATATAGGATCCAAGGGAGCAAGCTCCGAACTTTATGACCAGCTGGGACTTTGCAGGCTGAAGATGGGTGAGTATGAGGCGGCTCTTGAAGCTTTCAGGGCGGGACTTGAAGCGGACGACGGTTCCTTTACCAAGAGCCTTGAATACAATATGGCGGTGGCTTACGAGTATATCTCCGATTTTGAGACTGCAAGGAATATGCTCACCGAATACATTTCAAAATACCCCGATGACGAGGATGCGGCAAGAGAACTGGAATTCCTCGCAACCAGGTAAGAAAAGAGGTACCACATGATCGACAAACTTATTGACGGGATCAGAAAAAAACAGGCCCCCATCGTTGTAGGTCTTGACCCCAATCTTTCATTTGTTCCTGAATTCATCAAAAAGAAGGCATTTGCCGAATCGGGTGAGACGCTTCAAGGTGCTGCAAATGCATTTAGGGAGTACAATAAAGGCATAATCGACAGCGTCTGCGACCTTGTTCCTGCGGTAAAGCCCCAGATCGCCATGTATGAGCAGCTGGGAATTCCGGGACTTGAAGTCTTCAAATGGACCGTTGACTATGCTCATGAGAAGGGCCTTGTTGTAATAGGCGATATAAAAAGAGGTGACATAGGCTCCACATCCGAAATGTATGCCGTGGGCCACATGGGACATACTAAGATCGGATCGTCATCCATAGCCGCTTTTGACGAAGATATCGTTACCGTTAACCCATACCTCGGATCTGACGGCGTAATGCCCTTTGTAAAGATCTGTGAGGCGGAAAAAAAGGGAATATTCGTACTTGTGAAAACCTCCAACCCTTCAAGCGGAGAGTTCCAGGACAGACTTATAGACGGAAAGCCACTTTACGAGCACGTTGCGGATAAAGTAAACGAATGGGGAGCAGGTACAATAGACGAAAAAACAGGCTATTCAGAGGTGGGAGCTGTTGTGGGGGCTACCTATCCCGAGCAGGGAGCGGTTCTCAGAAAACTTATGCCTAAAAGCTTTATCCTGGTTCCCGGATACGGAGCCCAGGGTGGCAAGGGAAGCGATATTGCATGCTTTTTCAATGAGGACGGTCTTGGCGCCATCGTTAACTCCTCAAGAGGCATCATAGCCGCTTACAAGCAGGAAAAATACGCAGACCTCGGTGAAGAAGGATATGCAGAGGCTGCAAGAAAAGCAGTACTTGATATGAAAGAAGATCTGGCAAGCGCAATCAATAATAAATAAAACGGAGGCTGTTTTATGAAAAAAGTTCTGTTCGTAGCATCGGAGGGAGTACCTTTCATAAAGACAGGAGGACTGGCTGACGTTGTGGGTTCTCTTCCCAAGTATCTTGATAAAAGATACTTTGATGTCAGGGTTTTTCTTCCCAAATATGCCTGCATGAAGCAGGAACTTAAGGACAAGCTTGAGTATATCCAGTCCTTCTACATGGATTACAACTGGCAGAATATCTACGTAGGCCTCTTTAAAGCTGATGTTGACGGTATAACATATTACTTTATCGATAACGAGTACTACTTCAACGGTCCCAAGGTTTATAACGACGATCCCAGATACGAGATTGAAAGATATACCTACTTCTGCAAGGCCGTGCTTTCCGCACTTCCCCTGCTTGATTTCAGACCTGACCTTATCCACTGCCACGACTGGCAGACAGGACTCATTCCCGTATACCTCAAGGAAAGATTTGCGGGGGGCGAGTTCTACCGCGGCATCAAGACCGTCATCACCATCCATAACCTTAAGTTCCAGGGAAAATGGGATGTTAAGACAGTTAAAAACATCACGGGACTTCCCGATTACTTCTTTACCCCCGACAAGCTTGAATCCTACAAGGACGCTAACCTCCTTAAGGGCGGTATTGTTTTTGCGGATGCTGTTACAACAGTAAGTGACACCTATGCCGAGGAGATCAAGACACAGTTCTACGGCGAAGGCCTGGACGGACTTTTAAGAGCAAGATCCAATTCCCTCAGAGGAATCGTAAACGGAATCGACTATGACAAGTTCAATCCCGAGACCGATCCCCTTATCGTCAAAAATTACGGACTTTCCAATTTCCGTAAGGAAAAGGCCAAGAATAAGAAAGCCCTCCAGGAACAGCTGGGACTCACCGTTGATGAAAAGAAGATGATGATCGGAATAGTTTCAAGACTTACCGACCAGAAAGGCTTTGACCTCATTGCATATGTAATGGACGAACTTTGCAGGGATGATGTGCAGATCGTTGTACTTGGAACCGGTACAGAACAGTATGAGAATATGTTCAGACATTTTGACTGGAAGTACTCCGACAGAGTATCCGCAAACATTTACTACTCCGACGAACTTTCAGACAGGATATACGCATCCAGTGATGCTTTCCTGATGCCTTCCCTTTTCGAGCCCTGCGGACTGTCACAGCTCATTGCTCTCCGCTACGGAACCATTCCCATAGTAAGGGAGACAGGCGGTCTTAAGGACACCGTAGTTCCTTACAACGAGTACGAAGGCGTGGGAACCGGATTTTCCTTTGTCAATTACAACGCACACGAGATGCTTCATACCATCCGCTACGCTGAAAAGATCTACTATGACCGTCGCCGCGAGTGGAATAAGATCGTAGACCGTGCAATGGCAGCCGACTTCTCATGGCAGGTATCCGCCGGAAAGTACCAGGAAATGTACGATTGGCTCATTGGCTAGTATACTTGGTTTGAAGGATGTTGAATTTGCGGACCCGCTCTACAAGCGGTTTACAACGATTTGTACCACAAAAATGCTTGAAAATGCTGCATTTGTTGCGGGTGTGATTTTATCAAGCGGACCAAGGAATCAATAATTTCACAAAGGATTTGAATGACACTTTCTCAGAAAAAGTAACTGGGAGAGTGTCTTTTTTTGTCTGCACAAAAAATACCAAATAAATCAATCAGAAAAGGAATGAAGATGAATAAACGTGGAAAACGAACATTTCAGATACTGGCAAAGATGTCACAGGAGGAGATGCATGAACCCAGGTACAAATATTTACATCTGACCAGAGCTGCCAGATTATACGGAATTTCAAGGGACAGGCTTGAGGCCAGAGCAAAAAAGATCGGAGCCTATTACGTAATTGAGTGTATGGAAAGAAACAATATTCTGATCAACATGGACATGATGGATGAGTTTTTTGAAAAGACCGGTGAATTAAAACGTGATTGATCACTACAGGAAAGGAGATGCGGTATGAAAAAACAATTTACAGCGAAAGTGCAGATATTGCGTATTGCACAGAGGCTACGGTAATTCGCCGTAGGAGGATACTACATGGAAAACAGTGAAAAAAGATTTCCCGAAGAACTGGTCCAGATAAGGATCCAGGCAGACAACTCATATCAGATAAAAAGAGTTCTTGAAATCATACAGATGGTCAAAGGTTTTGAACTCATGAACGAGTTAGGGATAAAGAAAAACAACGGGGCAGGGCCCAAGCTCAGGTTGTTTGCAACTTTCAAGGATTTAAAAGCAGAAAAGAAAAAACTTAAGAAACAAACTAACAGATTGAAATAATACGGAGGCCTATTATGTGCAAATTAATCGCAATAGCTAATCAGAAGGGCGGTGTCGGAAGATTGTTCGTTCGCAGTTTGAAAAGCTGGAAAAGGATCACATTATTTACGTCATTGAATCCTTTAAAAAGACAAATGTTCCGATGACTGCACCGGATAACTACATCATCGTATCACTGTATTCTGCGTATAATACCTCGTATAATGAAACTATGCAGCAATGTAACTATGATAGCTTAAGTAATTGGCTTTAGGTCCGGCGGACCTAAAGTATATACAGGAATAATTTGAAATTGAAAATTATATATGAACCGATAATACTTCAGGGAATATCATTATTTGTATTATTCTTTTTGATGGAAGGATATGATATTATTTGATGAGATTGATTTAATTGTTCCATTTTCACTAACAATAGATTGCGAGGGATTAATCCTTGGATAAACTAAATTATGAAAGTCTATACAAATTTTTAGTATCAATAGGACTTGCTCTGATTACACTTCCATTTATAGTGGTTGGTTTGATGTATGGGATAGATCCAACTCTAATTTCTCAAGAGAATTATGACGCTCTTTCTCAATATTCAAAAGATGAGTTATCGTCAAGGGAAAATATTCGATATTTTATAGAGAGTCATTTTTATTATGTCTACCTGTTTGTGATTATAGGTTTATTTCTTGTTGTTATAGGTGTAGTCCTGTGGATTAAAGCGCATAAAATGGGCTTTAAGATGGAAGAACTAAATATACAGAATCAAGAATTGAGTAATAAGAAAATTCTGAATGACTTACTCACTGTGAGTGAAAACGATGTGAAAAAGGAGATAAGTGAAGAAGTAGAAAATGATGAAGAATTGAAAATATTGGTTACTTTAGAAGACTCTCAAGAGGATTCTAATGTTGAGCCTAATAAACATCCTTATGGGGAAGAAGACAGAGTGCTTGAGGTAGAAGAGCATAATCTCAGAGTCGAAAAAACTATTAACAAATACATTCAAGTGGAGAATGCGTTATTCACAATGATTAATACTCAGTTGGGTGAAGAATATGATTGTAAGCAAAATGTCAGACCAATGAATTCTCCTATCGACTCGATGGATATTCTTGCTGTTTCTAAGACTGATAAGCCTGACTTGATCTATGAAATAAAGTACTTTAAGAATTTTATGAAAAATATTTCTACAATAGGAAGTAGCGTTTTAAGAGTATGGGCAACCAAAGACTATTATGAAAAGAATTATGGTAGAAAGGCTAAAGTGATATTGGCAATTGTTACGGATCAGAAAGTTGATGAGAAGTATTATGCTAAAGTAGAGAGATTATTAGTTAATCCGTTTGACCAGAGTCAGATTGAAGTACAATATATGACCATTGAACAACTGGGACTGAAATTTGACAATTAGAGCGTTGATATAATCTACGCGTATTTTGTTGCACTAGATATTAGAAATTAGTTTAAAGATGGTGACAGAATGATAGACAAAGTATTTGAGATATTTAAGGATAATTTAAAAAACCCTAAGTTTTATTTTGTACTACTTATACTAATTGTTGTTATTCTTCTATTTTTTCCATACATAGATGCTAATTTCTTCTATTACAATCGTGTAGAGCGTCGAATTCAGATTTTGAAGGAAATGTCTGAACTAGAAATAGAAGAATTAGATGATAATCAAGTACTTCAGACAGAATACTATAGTATTATTGATGAGATAAGTAAACAGAAAGACGGCAGTTTAGGAAGCGTTTTTGTTGCAAGTAGCGACCCTATGGTAAACAGAATAAAGTTTTTCACGGGAGCAGCATTTTCTTGGGTGTTGGGTATCATGTGTCTTATTATTAAGCAACAAAAGAAAGGTTATAAGTTTTGGGGATTTGTTTTTTTCATTTTATTAGGAATTATTTTAGGGATGATTTCAACTAGAATTCCAATAATAAAACAGCCTATGTACAACTATATTTCCATTCCCATGATTGAAATAGTAATGTTTGGTTTATTAGTAACAAATAAAAAATGATTTATTGATGGAGGTTTTGTATTTCTGCATCGATTTAAATATTAATTTATTAAGTGCGACACAGCAAAGTTGTTTGAAGGATAGTTCTAATTTGTGATATAAAACTTGTGAAATAAGGTCTTGTGGCGGTGGAGAGAAATCTCCGCCGCTTTTTTAGTTCTTACTTTAGGTCCGTCGGACCTAAAGTGACCAAAACGGAAAGGAGGAAGAATGGAAGAAGAGGTTGGCGGTTTTTTTGTTCACCGATTTAGAAGAAGAGATATACGTAAAAGTTCGAAAGCGGTTCTTGTGCTTCCGGGTGGCGGAGGTATGGAGAGGGCTACATTGCTTCATTATGATATTGCTATGAAGATTGCGAAGGATACGGGAACTGATGTATATATAGCTCATTATCTGTTAGCCCCGAAGTATAATGTCAGATATGCGCTTGATTGGTTGAATAAGTTATATGCTGTATTATTAAAAAAAACTCTTCAAGTGATATCACATTTATTGGTGACAGCGCAAGAGCTAATCTTATCATAAGTCTGGCAGGTAAAGTAAAAAATAAACCGGGTAAGCTTATAGTGATTTCACCGGCATGTGGAATAGAAGATGGCAAAAACAGAAATATAAGACTTGCTATGGAACCTTTTGATCCGATACTTAGTGTGGAAATGAACGATATCATATGTAATAACTGGTGCAAAGGTGTTCCGCTTGATAGTCCGGATATAAGTCTTGAATATGTTGATTATACAGGCTTTCCACCTATGTACCTTTATTATGGAGAGCATGAATTATTCTATCCGCATGTCATTAACTATGTAGATTTGCTTAAGGAAAAGGGCGTGGAGTTTCATAAAACGGTTAAACCTATGTGTCATGACTGGGCTATATGCAGATTGTTTCCCGAGGGTAGAAGAGCTGTAAAGGAAATGTGTAGAATAATCAATGACAAGGGTGACTGGCCTGATGCTATAATGAAGTCTGACCCCACCGTGCTTTTGTACAAGTTGCGGTAAAATATGGATCGAAAAAGTTAATTAATGTTCTATCTCAAAAATGCTTTATCTGTGCAAGAGGATTGAACAGTTTGGAAGTGGCTTTAAGAGAATAGACAGTTTGTGTAAAGATGCGAAAGTAAAATATTCTTAC